>RPQK01000305.1 GCA_003819755.1 Acidobacteriota bacterium
ATCGAATGTCGAATATCGAATGTCGAATGTCCAAGTAAGGACAGGTTTTACTTCGACATTCGACATTCGATATTCGAAATTCGATATTCGTCTTACCCTTGCCACCTTGTCACCCTGTCACCCTGCCACCGTGCCACCGTGCCACCGTGCCACCCTGTCACCGTGCCACCTTGTCACGTTTTCCCCTATGCATTTAGCGTGCCTGAGAAAGTGAAACAGCATTGCGGGCAGCCCGTATATACTTTAGGGGATGGCCCGGACCGATGCCGAGTTGGTAGCTGCCACGTTGGATGGAGACGGGAACGCCTTTGGCGACATCGTCAGGCGTTATCAGCAGTTTGTCTTCAACGCGGTCTACCATTACCTCGGCGCACGCGGAGATGTGGAGGACGTGGCTCAAGAGGTGTTTCTCAAGCTTTACCGTTCTCTCGACCGCTTTGATCGAAGCCGACCGCTGCAGGCTTGGATTTACCGTATCACGGCGAACCAATGCCTGGACGAAGCGCGAAAGAGCCGGCATCGACGGGTCAAGAATTTTGCTGATCTGGGGGAGGAAGAAGAGGAAAGGATCCGTCGCTATTTCGACGAGGATCAACATGGCGCGTCGCTCACCGAGAGCGAGGACGACGAAACTCTGCGCCTGCTGCGGAAAATGATGGACGGATTGCCTGAGAAGGATAGAATGGCGTTCGTACTGAGAGAGATAGAAGGCCTGAGTTATGCGGAGGTCAGCCAGGCGCTGAACACCTCGGTAACCGCGGCCCGAATTCGAATCAGCCGCGTCAAGAAAAAGCTGATGGTTCAGCTCGACAAGATCCTTGGGAGCAGACAGGGAGAAAGACCTTGAACAGCAATCATATCCGGTTTTGGGAGCTTTCATCGGGAGACGAGATCGACAGGCAGCACCTGGAGATTTGTGAGGAGTGCCGTCGGCAATCCGAGGTCCACCGTCTGCTCTTGATTCAGCTCTCGAGATTGCCCCGCATTGAGGCTCCGCCTTTCTTTGCTGCTCGCGTCCAGAATTTGATCTCCGAAGCTCGGCCTTCGCTTGTTTATTACTTTCAGCGAATGGCCGCCCAGCTGGCTCCGTTGCTGACTCTCTTGATTCTTGTCACCAGCCTGTTGATCCACAGTGTCAGCAACGAACAAAGCGGTCAGCCAGGAAGCGGCGGCCAGGCTGCGGTAGTACTGGACGAATCTGCGTTTCCCGAAGTGTCGGTTGAAAACATGATTGCTATGCCTCCGGACCTTGATGAAGGATCCAACCGATGACGAACCGAAACAAGGCTGTGGTCTGGGTGTTGGCCGTGTTTTTACTCGGAGCCCTTTCGGGCGGAAGTTTGGTTTACCTCCTGATGCCACCTGAGACTTCGGTGGCCGATCGAGGGAGAGACGGGCGCAATCGGCCCTCTCCCAAGGAAGCGATGGATCGGCTCGCTAAGGATTTAGGGCTGGACGCCAAACAGCAGGAGCAGGTCGACAAGATCTTCCAGGAGACCCGCCGGGAGTCTCACGAGGCGTTTAAGGAAATCCGGGCAGGAATGCACAACCGCCTGAAGCAGATCATGAGCCCGGAGCAGTTCGGCAAGTTCGAGAAGATCATGAAGGACCGGAGGCCTCCAGGCGGCGGTGATCGCGGCCGATCTCCCGGGCAGCCACCACGGTGATTATTCCCGCCGACCGGGTGAGGCTCTCCACCAGCTCGAAGACGAACAGGAGGGGCTTCAAGGCGTAGTACGGGCCCCTCGTTCCGAACTTTTCCCTCGACCAGTTGATCAAGCTCCACTTCAGGCAGTGGAAGTTGACGATCCGCGAAAAAAACAGGGGTCCGTGCAAGAATTCCAGGCCTGCCTCTGAAAGAATTCTTTGCAGGGACCTAGGCGAGAAATGGTGCAGGTGCCGGGGCACGTCATCGAATCCGTACCAGAAACGTCGAAACCACAGAGCTTGAAGGCTGTCGAGGTTCGGAAGCGAGATGAAGACCAGTCCGCCCGGCCTCAGCAGTTCTTTCACCCGGCGCAATACCTTTTCGGGCTCGGGAAGGTGCTCCAGTACATGCCAGAAGGTCACGACGTCGAAGGAGGATGGAGTCAGCCTGGGGCTGTAGATGTCTCCGGCAATCAGGGTCAGCTTGGGGAAAACCTCCGACACCAATGCGACGGTGGGCTCAGAGAGCTCCACCCCGGTGCGATCCCATCGATTGCCGTCCAGGGCTAGCAGGAAGCGGGCATCGGCACAACCGACGTCCAGGATTCTCCCGCCGGTTTTGAACTGCTCAATCAACCCCACTTTCTCCGTTTCCTTGCGCCAGGAGCGGCTCTTTTGAAGGCGCCCTTGGCGGTAGTCATCGATCATCTGGCTGGTGTTCCCGAGATAGGCTGGCGGGTAATACGTGCCGATCTTTTCCGGCTCGAGCGGAGGGTGTGTCCACCCATACCCGCAGTCCCGACACCACAGAATCTCCCACCTCTCCTCCGGCGTCCAGCGGACGTGATCGAAGGCGTGGCAGAAAAGCCCCGTCTCCTGACTGCCGCACAGCGGGCAAGCGGCGGAGGATTGCGGATTGCGGGTGACCGATCGAAGGTTCATGGAATTTGCCTGTGTCTCGGACGCGCCAGAGGCGCGGGGTTTCGATACAGCGCAAAAAGCGCGCCACTCAACCGCCGCTGAGATTGAAGCCTCGGCCCCCGAACAGAGGCGTTCGCAAAAAGTAAAAATGACATTTGGCGAGACGCCCGCGCTCCCAGGCTAAACCTTGAACTCCCGGCCCTTCAATTGTCAACGGTCATCGTCTGCTCTATGCTTCAGCTATGCGCTCGCAGCAGAATCTTGCGCGTCTGGTACTTGTCCTGGCCGCGCTGGTGGTCCTCTACTTCGTCTTTCAGATCTTTCGGCCCTTTCTGGCATCCATTGCCGTGGCCGTCGTCCTCAGTTCCCTCTCCTACCCGCTTTTCGAGCAGTTGCTGGTGAAATTCAAGGGTAAACGAGGCTGGGCGGCCTTGGTTGCCTGTCTTGCCTTGACCTTCGTCATCATTGTTCCTTTCGTTATCCTGCTGATAATGCTGGCGCAGCAGGTCAGCCAGGTTTACATGCAGTTGGAGGATATGCTGGCAAAGGGTGATTTCAAGGGGATGGCGACGCTCAACCAGATACCGGTGCTCCGAAAACCTCTTGCCTGGGTGAATAGTGTTGTTGACTTGCGCCGGTTCGACATTGTGGGCAACGCCGCCAGCCTACTCAAGCAGGCGAGTGTCTTGCTCCTGTCCCATAGCACGGCGATCGTTACCGGCTTGTTCAGCCTGATATTCAACTTCTTCATCATGGTCGTGACGATGTTCTTCCTGTTTCGTGACGGCCCCTTGCTCAAGGAAGAACTTACGACCCTCTCGCCGGTTTCAAGACGGTATACAGATCTCCTGACATCCACCTTCCGCGAGGTGGCCCGGGCCACGGTCATCGGCAGTCTCGTCACCGCGCTCGCCCAGGGAGTCGCCGCCGGCATCATATTCTGGGCTCTGGGAGTGTCCAACGCTTTGTTCTGGGGGACAATCAGTGCCTTCTTCTCCCTGGTGCCGGTCGTCGGCGCCGCGCTTATTTGGGCCCCGTGGGCGATCTACCTGCTGCTGAGCGGAAGTGTCGTCAAGGGAATCTTAATGATTGCCCTTCAGTCGCTTGTTGTCGGCTCGTTGGACAACGTCCTGCGTCCGGTACTCATTGAAGGGCGCGTCCGCATGCATACCATGATCATCTTCTTCGCGATCATGGGAGGTATCGCCTATTTTGGCGTCCTGGGGATGGTTTTTGGACCAATCATCGTCGCGCTTGGAATGACCCTCCTTGAGGTGTACAAGATCGAAGTCCGTGCGGCCCGAGGCGAGTCCGTCTCCCTCAAGTGAAGACATGCAAAAAAACCTTCTGCTGACAGGCCACCCCGGAGTGGGGAAAACGACCCTCATCGTCAAGATGATTGGGCGATCTGGCCAATATCCCATCACCGGTTTCTACACCGAGGAGATCCGAGAGCAGGGCGAACGAGTCGGGTTTCGGGCGGTGACTTTAAACGGGAGCAGTGCGGTCTTTGCCCACAAGGACTACCATACGGACCCACGGCTCCGGGTGGGCCGCTACGGAATCAAACCGGAAGTCTTGGAAACGCTGGTCCTCCCGCACCTCCAGCCGGCAAGAAAGAACGCCCGGATCGTTTTCATAGACGAGATCGCCAAGATGGAGATTCTGTCTGAGAAAATCAAAGAGCATATATGGGCTGTGCTGGAGTCCGACATCCCGGTGGTGGCGACTATCACGATGAAAGGCACCGGGTTCGTCAAACATGTGAAATCCCGCCCGGATGTGAAGCTCATCACCGTAACTGAACGCAACCGGGATATACTGACCGCGCAACTTGGGCGCGAGATCGGAAGTCTGTTGGCACACGAGTTGCCTTGATTCTGATATGACCAAGAGATATTTGATCGTGACGAAAGAAGGGGATCAGCGGGAAGCGTTTTTGATCACGATCAAGGCCCTCGGCTTGAAAGACCTCTCCAAGAAGCTGTCTCGCCGGATGCTCCGCAAGTTGTTGCAGGGAGATAAGATCAACCGGGTAACAGTTCAACGTATCCCCCTCGATGATCCGGCACCTTGAAGCCTTCGCAATTCCCCTGGATCGCGCGAGATCCGAGAAACAGAACTCGGGAATTATTCCTCGAAAGACGGGCCGGAGTTCGCATCACCTTGCAGCACTTCATTTTCATTCGGTATGATGGCAAGCGATGAAGCGAATTCCGGCTGTCGTCTTTCTGGTGGCGTGCCTCTGCATCGATCCGCTTGCCGCCTACAAAATCAAAGAGTTCAAAGCAAAGCCGGCCAAGGAGTACGCCGCGCACCAAGACTTTCAGAACATCGTCATTGCCGCTGATCCGCGCCTTACCGAAGAGGGCGTCCAGGAGCTTTTCGATACCAAGAAGATGTTGGACCGGCTGATCATGCCGGTCGTCGTCGTGGTTGAGAACAAGAACGATTTCGCGATTCGGATCATGGCCGAAGACATCCTCATGGTTGACTCCACGGGTGCTCAGATCCAGGGCATTCCCTATGACGTGGTTCTCCTGCGCCTGGCGCTCAAGGGACCGCTCTCAGGTTACTCGACCCGGAAGGAGATTTTGATCAGGCAGGTTGGCGACAAGAACATGGTGATGGATTTCGAACACAAGTACTTCGGCGAAAAGCTGATAGCGCCGCACGACTCGGACTTCGGCGTGGTCTTCTTCCCCATACCGTCGAACGCCGACCTTGCTGAAACCCGTCTTTACGTCCGGCAGGTTCACAACATCACCAAAGACGAACCCTTGATGTTTTTTGAGTTTGATCTGGCGAAGGTCAAGAAGTAGACGGCGCCTTCCCTTTTACCCCTGATGAGGTCACACACGAAGATCGAATTCGGCGAGCACCAGCTCTCCAACGGCTTAAAGGTCATTCTGTATCGGGACAACCGAATCCCGCTGGCTCACGTCAGTCTTCACTATCGGGTCGGATCGAGCTACGAGCGTCGGGGTCTGTCGGGGCTGGCGCACCTGTTCGAACACCTGATGTTCGAAGGTTCGGAGAACGTCGGCAAGAACGAGCATGGCCGGCTTCTCGATGCGGCCGGTGGAACCTGGAATGCCTCGACGAGCAAGGATCGGACCAACTACTACGCGACGGTACCCTCCAATTATCTGGATCTGGCCCTGTGGTTGGAGGCCGATCGAATGCGTTCCCTGAGGATTACAGCGGAGAACTTCGAGAACCAACGCCAGACGGTGATCGAGGAGAAGAAGCAGAGCTACGATAACCGGCCCTACGGCAAGGCCCAACTGCGGTTCGATGAACTGGCCTACGACAACTGGGCCTATGGACATCCGGTCATCGGATCGGTGGAAGATCTGGAGAAAATGACTCTTGAGCAGGCCGTGGACTTCCACCGCCAGTTCTATGGTCCAGGCAATGCCACGCTTGTCGTGGCGGGCGACATTCGGCCGGCCGAGGTGCTGGCACGGATTGAGGAATACTTCGGCCCGATCGCCAACCGGACGTCGAGCTTCACGCCGGATTTAACCGAGCCCGAGCAGCAGCAGGAAAAGAAGGAAATCCAACGGGATGTCTTGGCTGCTCTCCCCGCCATCATGCTCGGATTTCACATGCCGGAGTATGGCTCGCGTGACTACTACGCCCTCTCGATGCTTTCCCTCATTCTCACGCAAGGCGAGTCATCCCGGCTCTACTGCAAGATGATTTACGACAATAACTGGGTCACGTCGGTTTACAGTGGGCCCAATCAATACCGGGGGGCCGGGTTGTTCACGGTCTGGTGTCAACTGCAGGACGGGCATCCGCTGGAGGAGATTCACTCGCAGTTGCTCGAGGAGCTTTGGAAGGCCGGCGGCGAGAGGGTCTCGGAGCCGGAGTTGGAGAAGTCTCGGAACAACATCGGCCACGCGTTCACGGCTCGCCTGACCAGAGTCTCCCAGATTGGCGAATCCTTGGCCAATTACCAGGTTTTCCTGGATGATCCGGGCCTCATCAATACCGAGTTGGAGCGCTTCCTGGAGATTTCGACCGAGGATATCCGGGCGGTGGCAGAACGCGTGTTCAGGCCCGAAAATCAGACCGCGATCCTGGTCAGGCCGCAAGGAGGTGGACGGTGAACAGCGGTCGTCCCATTGCGGCCGGGATTCAGACTATCGACTATCCGCCGATCCCGGAGGAGTCTCTCGCCAATGGCCTGCTTGTCCAGACGATTGAGGACCACCGCTTTCCGATCGTGAGCGTCCAGATCGCCTTCCCCGTCGGACGAGTTCACAACACCGACGAGAATCTTGCGTTGCTGCAGCTCGCCGTCGAATCCGTCAAGGAAGGAACCAGGACGAGAACCGCGCGCCAGATAGCAGATGAGATGGACTATTGGTCGATCCATCACTCGGGCGAGCTTTACATGGAGAGCACTCTCCAGGCGATCAGGGTGCTGGAAAAGCATTTGGAGCGCGGACTCGAAATCCTAAGCGACCTTCTTCTGAACCCGGTTTTCCCGGAACAGGAGCTCGAGAAAACCAGGGCGCGCTGGGCGAGCCTCCTTCGCTCTCAGCGGTCCCAGTCGGATTTCCTGGCGACGGAACGGGCGTACCTGGCGTGCTTCGACGGACATCCATACTCCAGGAACACGATCCCTCTTGAGCATCTCCGCAAAGCAAGCCGCGACTCCGTCATCGAAAGCTATTCAAGGAACTTTGGCCCCTCCGGCGCCTTGCTGCTCTTCGCTGGAGCCGTCACACACCAGACCAGTGTCCGCCTGGCGAGGAAGTTCTTCGGCCATTGGACACCGCAATCAGCCGCCCCGATCGACTACCCGCCTCTGCGGAAAATGCCCGCAAGAAGAGTCTTGCTGGTCGACCGTCCAAACTCCGCGCAGGCGAGAGTCCAGGTAGCGTCTCACGCCCTTCCGATCGTCGATCCCGACACCGTCCTCCTGCGCGTCGCGAACCAGGTTCTGGGAGGAAGTGCCAGCGCCCGCCTGTTTCTCAAACTGCGCGAGGAGAAAGGTTACACTTACGGGGCTTACAGCCGGCTGAAAACTTACCGGGAAGGTGGACTCGTCATGGCCGGAGCCGGCGTCCGGTCGGATGTCGCCGGAGAGTCGGTCGACGAAATCCTTCACGAATTCTCAAAGATGGCTTCCGGGATTCCTTCCGAAGAGGAGCTGTCTCGGAGCAAGGCAGAGATCATCGGGTCGTTCATTCGCCAGATGGAGACCTCCTCCTCAATCGGTGGGCTGGAGCTCCGGCGGCGCCTGGCCGGCCTGCCCGTTGATTATTACCGTACGCTCCCTTCAAATGTGCAGCAAGTCACGCCGCCGATGGTTCGGCAGGTTTGCGGGCGCGTCATCGCAAACAGCCAGCCGGCCATTACCGTCGTCGGCGACCGGAAGAGCGTGGAAAACCAGCTGAAACATCTGGGTGACGTCGAGGTGTTTGATCCCCAGGGAAACAGAATCGGCTGAGATAAGGTAAGGAACGCTATGCTGGCCTTGGAACACTACGAGAAAGGGATGGACCATTTCTCCGAAGATCGGCTCGACGAGGCTATCGCGGAGTTCGGCCGAGCTTTGGAGGCCGACCCCGGTTACGCAGACGCTTTCCACGCCTTGGCAATGTGCCACTATCACAAGGGCGAGTTTGACCAGGCCATCGAATGGGGCCAGCGGTACCGCGCGGCTGATCCAGACAATCCCCTGGCCTACACCAGTCTCTCAATGTTCTACCAGGCCAAAGGCATGATCACGGAGGCTGAGGAGATGGGCGCTCTGGCACAACAGGCCGCCCGGCGGGAGCAAAAGCCGTAACAAACCTGCCAAGGAGTACCCCTATGGAGCTGAAAACGGTCCCACTTGAAATCCCGGA
>RPQK01000306.1 GCA_003819755.1 Acidobacteriota bacterium
TCGCGGGACTGCTGAAGAGACGACATCGACTTAGCCGGATCCGTGAACAGCTCGGAGAGCCTCTCGGCGGCATACTTCATCAACGTGCCCTCGAGCAGCCCCTGCTCGGCCTTGCGGGACGGATCGACGCCGAGCTCGACGGCCGGCGGGTTATCCCCGAAGACGTTGCCTTCTCCAAAACCGCGAAGCACGACAATGTAAGCGGTCGCCTCCCCACGCCGGACCCGGTTGAACGCCTCCTGGCGGGATGCCGGCCGGGCGTCAAGCTCAGCCGCTCCTTTCAGGCGCTCGACAAAGCTCCGGGAAGCACTCGAATTGTCCTCGTCGATTACGAAGACCTTGAGCCTGTTGGTCTGATGACCCTCGTTCACGAAGAGTGTCCCAAAAAAGATCGCGATCAAAAGAGGGAAAAAGAAGACGAAGAAGAATCCCGCCTTGTCGCGTAGCATCAGGCGTAGGTCTTTAACGGCGATCGCGATTGTCTCTCTCATAGTCGCTAATCCCTCAATAGTCGGCCGGTCAGCTTGAGGAAGACCGATTCGAGGTCGGGTCCCTCGAGCCGAAAGCTGAGCAGGTGGGACTCGGCTTGCAGCCGGTTCAGATCCGCCAACGGATCGTCGGTCGGCACTCGGACCTCACCCTGCAGGCTCTGCGCGATCAGGACCTTTTGGCCGCCGTGCGTCCGGAGCAGCCCATCGATGCTGTCAAGCGCCAGCAGCCGGCCGTGGTCGATGATCCCGACCCTGTCGCACAGTCTCTGCGCTTCCTCCATGTAATGCGTCGTGTAGATGACGGTGCGTCCCCGTTCTCGAAGCGCCAGCACCTTCTCGAAGATCGCGTTGCGCGATTGAGGGTCGACGCCCACCGTCGGCTCGTCCAGGAGCAGCAACTCAGGGTCGTGCACTATGGCGACGGCCAGGTTCAAGCGGCGCTTCATTCCGCCTGAATAAGTGGAGACGCGGTCCTTCCGCCGATCGTGGAGATCGACGAACTGAAGTGTTGATTTTACCTGCTCCCGCAGCCGCGCCCCCCGCATGCCGGCTATCCTGCCGAAGAAGGCGACGTTTTCCTCCGCCGTCAGTTCGTCATAAAGAGAGAGGACCTGGGGAGCAACCCCGATGACCCGGCGGACCGCCGCATTCGCCGGTGATCCGTAACCGAGGATCTCGACGCTTCCACTATCAGCCGCCAGGAGTCCGACGGCGATGTTGACCGTGGTCGTCTTCCCCGCCCCATTCGGTCCCAGGAGCCCAAAAACTTCGCCCCGCTTGATCTCCAGCGATAGCCCGTCAACCGCCCGGATCGACCCAAACGTCTTGTGCAGGTTCAAGATACGAAGCATGATTTTGAAGCATACTACGGCGCGAGGACGAGTGCAGTTAATAAAACTCGAAGCAAGACTGGGCCGCTATCCCCGAGAGCCACTGGCCCGGTGTGAGAAGATTACCCCTATTTACCTGAGCCAGAGCGCTACTCACTTCCGTCTTAGTTGAGGGTTGACGAGGTAGGCTTGTTCTTCCTGGCGATCCGCCTCTTCGGGTCTTCCCTGGGCGCGAAGGGCGTAAGCAAGGCCCAGGTATGCCGCGGCGTTTTTCGGATCCAGTTGAGTGACGCGAAGGAAGGCTAGCTCGGCTTCTCTCCAGTTGCCCGCTTCCGCTTGCAGACGTCCCAGGTTCTGCCAGGCTGCCAGATAATCTGGTCGCGCTCGGGTGATCCCCTTGACTTCCTGAACCGCCTGCTCCCTTCGACCTGTCATCCAGTAAAGTCCGGCGAGGTTATTCCTTGACTTATAATCGGAAGGGACTCCTCTCAATATCTCCTTCAGTTGCCTCTCAGCCTCCTCCAGTTCCTGAAGCTTGATCAGCAAGGTCGCATATCGGGAGCGCGCCATGGCATTGTCAGGCTGTTCCTTGACGGCCATCTGGTAGTTCTCGCGCGCCGCCTTCAGATTTCCCGACAGCTCGAAACCCCAGGCCTGCAGGTAAGTGATGCCGCGTACCTCGGGCGCCGCTTTCCTCAGCTTCCTGATCGCCTCGAAGAGCGAAGGATGGAGACGGCCAGCGGACAGATGGTTCAAGACTTCATGATACTGCTCGAACACCGCAATGCGGTCTTTCGGGTCGATCAAGGCCGCTGACTGAGCCTTTTTCGCGGATCCAGTGTTCAAATAACCCAGAGCCATCAGTTTTCTCAGGGTATCGGGGTCGGTCTGTCGGGGAGCTGCCGGGTCCCGTCCGGCCCCGTAATCGGCGATGAAGTGACGCAGCTTTTTGTGGTAGTCCGCGGCAATCCCCGGTTGTTGTGAGCATAGATTCCGCAGCTCCCCACGGTCCTCGAGGATGTCGTACAGCTCCGGTTTGGCCGCATCAATGTACTTGTATCTGCCGAGGCGCAGGCTTTGGAGCGGGCTCCAGCCAAAATGCAGTTCAGGCACAAAACATTCGGAATACAGAGGCGCTTCCGGGACTGGCTGGTTCGAAAGGGCAGGACGCAGGCTGCGGCCTTGGACGGAAGAAGGGACGTCAATGTTCAGCCTGCCAAGGATCGTTGGCATAAGGTCGGCCAACGACACCCGGTGTTGGATTCTTGTGCCGCGTCTTCCTCGGGAACCGGCCGGACGAACTATCAGAGGGACGTGGAGCGTTGAATCGTATACGAAGAATCCGTGTCCTGCTTCGCCATGGTCGCCCAAGGATTCGCCGTGATCACTGGTCAGGATGATGTCCGTCTTCCTTAGCAGATCGTTTTCTCTCAAGAAGCGATCGATATCACCCAGACTCTCGTCCACACGGGAGACCTCGGGGTCATATCCTTCGGGGCGTGGCATGTGGGGATCGTAGAAGTGGACGAAGGCGAAGAAAGCCTGGTCCTGGTTGTGCCCTAGCCAATCCAGAAACCGAGTCGTGACTTCAGGAGCTGAGCGCTGCACCTCAGTGGAGGCTCCCCCATTCTCTATCGAGGTCGCGAAGCTTTCGTCGAAGGTTTCGAATCCCTGAGAGACACCGAATTCGGAGGCCAAGACGTAGGACCCGATAAAGGCGGCAGTCCGGTATTTGTGATCGCGGAGAACTTCGGCAAGGGTCGTCTGGTCGGAGTTCAGCCGAAAACCAGCGTTTTCGCGCACCCCGTGGCGCGGCGGGATCTGCCCGGTCAACATCGTGGCGTGAGCCGGCAGGGTCAAGGGATATTCAGAGTACGCCTGCTCGAACAGGAAGCCTTCGGAGGCCCACAGGTCGAAGTGCGGAGTCCGGTTATTCTGATACCCATAGCAGCTCAGCCTGTCCGCCCGGAGTGTATCGACACTGATGAGAATCAGGCTCCTCGTCTCTGGTGGGGGCGCAAACAACCAGATCCAGAGATGCAAAATCTCGAGGAGGAACCTCAGAATCGCCATGGCTCTCAAAGGATATCATCTTGAGCGAGCAGAAATGGTTCGGGAGCCGTGATTCACCCTGCTGCTGTCACCTGGTCTCTCGGTTCAGGCTGAGCTGCGCCTTCTCGCGGACGGCTCTCAACTCCTGGAAGATTGTGTGCAAGAGTTGAATGCGAGAGGCGCCAGGCAGTTTCGTGGCATGGATCGTGTCTCCGAACTGCAAGCAGCGTTCATCGCCAGATGCATAGCGCGGCCATTCGGCCAGTCCGGCTCCGTTCGGGTTCCCGGTTTTCGCAAACTGGACCCAGGCGCCCATGATCGCCTTGCCGAGGGTCATGTCGACGTCCTCGTAGTCCGGAGGTACTGTCGGCCAGATGCGCGTCTTGTAAGTCCCGAAGAGGTACGGGAGCTCAGCCGCATGGTGCGCGCCGAGCTTGGAAGTCTTTCCCCCCGGGCTGACCCGGCTGAAATGGTAGAGGTAAACCGGGACTTTGGACTGCATTGAAAGAGCGACCGAGCGTGTCGGTTGCAGGAAAAAGAAATCGGTCACAAGACGCTTGACGGCGTCGGCGACATCGGTATCTTTCTCAACAGGATAGGCCCCGAACAGCTTGTCAGCCGCCTGGTCTTTGAACCGGTCTTCGAGCCAGGCCCGATAGTCAGCCGCGGTTCTTAACCGACTGAAGAGGATCATGAACAGCGCCGCTTCGTCGGCATTCGTCCCGGTGAGCAGCGGGACACGAGCGAATTCTCCTCGCTCAAATAGCTCCGAGGGATCACCGGGCAGCACGCGTCCGTCCACGACCGGCCTGTAACAGGGCTGATTGAGATCGAACAACGAATCGGCATTGGGACGCGGCAGCTTCATCAGTTCCTGAAAGCTCATTCCCCGCAGTGTCGCCAGATCGCCCAACGCGGCCCCGGCTTCCTCGGCCGCCTGGTAGCCGTACCACGAAGCGCGCAGCTGCCTGATCGGTGTGAAGACCCAGGTGCCACTCTGCGCGATTGCGCGGCTGAACAGCCCTTTGGCAGGCGGGGAAACCAGCAGCGTGAACACGCTTGCCCCGCCGGCCGATTCGCCGAAAATCGTTACCTTCTTGGGATCCCCGCCGAAACCGGCGATGTTTCGTTGCACCCACTTGAGCGCGGCAATCTGGTCAAGCAGCCCGTAGTTCCCCGAGACCTTCTCGGCCGACTCCAGGGACAGTTCGGGATGTGCCAGGAAGCCTAGAACTCCGAGTCGATAGTTGAAGCTGACAAAAATGACTCCCTGCCGGGCCAGGCTCTCTCCGTCATACGTCGGCTGGGCAGAAGACCCGACCATGAAGCCTCCGCCATGGATCCAGACCATGACCGGCAGGCGGTCCCTGGCGGTTTTCGCCGGGGTCCAGATGTTGAGTCCCAGGCAGTCTTCGGCTTGGGCTAAGGACAAACCTGGGAACGGAGGTTGAGGACAACTGGCACAATATTCGGTTGCGTCCCGGGTTCTCTCCCAACGCGGGGCGGGTTGCGGGGCCTTCCAGCGGAGCGCCCCGATCGGGGGAGCGGCATACGGTATTCCCTTAAAGGCGACGACGTCTGTTCCCGAACCTCTTACCAGGCCCGACTCGGTCCGAACGACCGGGTCTATCCCAAAAGCATCCCCTGCGAAAAAGAACAGGGTCAGAGAGAGCACTAAATATCGAGAAAGCGCGACTGACTGCCGTGATCTTACCCGTTCTTCCGTCTCCTCACCCATGGTTCCTTGTCCTCCGATCAAATAGTACGAACGAGCGCCGCTTGATGTTCGCCAAATGACGTTTGGACTAGCGTAGGCGCTCTTTCAGGAAGCTCAAAACCTGCTCCAACGCCCAGATCGTCCGCGGGTCTTTCATATTCGCATCAAAATTGTGTCCGCCTCCGGCGATCCGGATTAACTGATGAGGGACGCCTTTCCGCTCGAGTGCCTGGTCCATGAGGACCGACTGCTCAAACGGAACATCCGTATCCTTGTCGCCGTGCAGCAAGAGTGTCGGGGGATAGTCCTCGGAGACGTTCTGTAGCGGGCAGTAGGGCCGAAAGGCGCCCGGCTCCTTGTCCGGATCAAGGCCGACCACCTCAAGAGGCCAGAGCCCATTCTGCCGGCAGTACAGGTAGTAGGGCCACCGATTCTCGTATGTAGCCTGGGAGATCGGCGCAGTTCCTAGCAGGGAGTAGGCCTTCTCCTTCTCCACCCGCGGTTGTTTCGAATAGAAAGGATCAGGGCGACTGCTCCAGGCACCCACCACATCACCATAGCCGTAGAAAGAGACGAGCGCGTCCGGGCGTGGCGTGAAACGATATCCCGCGGTCAAGGTCACGTATCCACCGGCCGACTTCCCCATAACGGCAATCCGATCCGGGTCCGCCTGGAAAAGCGCCGGGCCCTTTTCCCGTACCCAGCGATAGGCGTCCTGGACGTCCTCGAGGATTGCCGGCAGTTTCGTTTCCGGCGCCAAACGGTGATCAATCGACACGAGGATATAGCCGGCCTCCAGATAGCGCCGGACTTGTTCTGCGTTGATCCGTTCCCGGTCGCCGAAAATCAAGGCCCCGCCATGAATCCAGAAGATAACAGGCTTCACCTGGCCGTCGGGTAGCCGGTGAACATCCGCCTGGATGGAGAGGTTTCCCACTTGCTTGTACGTGAACGTCTGTTTCTGCGGAGTTTGTGCCGCACTTTCACGCGCACAAACGCCCAGAAGCAAAGCGATTAACACAAGGCTTCCCCACGCATGCGGAAGCAGAATCGGCAGGCCACGCTTCACCGCTGACGCAAAATAACTGTCTCGCATCCTGTCTCCTTCGTCTGTTCCCTGCCCTGCTGTTCGTCCGGCTAATCCCGAACGTAGAGGGCACAGGTTTTCGATGACGGAATAACGTTCACCCGGTCACCGATCGTCTCTCTCAGGTGTGGAAAAACGCCGGGAGAGAAGGCCTTCAGCTGTTAGTCGAGTACCTGACTTGAATCCTCGACCTCCAGCATCGGCCGTTCGCTGCTCAGTTGACGTTGCCCAGAGTCAGTCTGTCACGCGCGAGGTTTGAAGTCTCGGCTCATGGGGGCCGATGTCAAACGCCGCGCCCGCAGGGATCGGGTTTCCGAATAAATCATGGGTCCCGGGGTCCATTTGGTAGAGCTTTCTCAGATCCAGACCGCGATCGATGCAGGGAGAGTGCTCGCGGAGCCGGAAGGCATTCATCCGCGACAGGCCGGCCGGGTCAGTGATCGGACCATCCTTCAGGGGCTCATACTTTAGGGGCTCATACTTTGGGTCGGCAAAAAGGCCCACCAACCGGCCGTCGACCATCTCCTGGCCCGTCGTATTCGCCCAGCTCTCGAGGCTCGAGTACTTCCCATAGATGTCGAATTTGCCGTCAAGCGACCAATAGCAGTTCCCCGCGAACTTGAAACCCTGACTTTCGGTTGCGCCCGTAAGGAAACCCGTGGCCTCGGTCGTGACCAGGATGTTGTTGAAAAACCGAAGATTACTCACATTGGTCCCCGAGATCCCGATGGCGGGGCCTTCGTTCACGATGAGGTTATTGTAGAAAACGTTGTCGCGTATTCCGGTGGCCGCGTTGGCGTTGTGACCTATCCAGATGGTGTGCGCCTTATCATCGCGCGAATTCACCAGGACGTTGTAGCGGATCACGTTCTTCTCCAGCCACACCTTCCCACCCCATTGCCAGAGTTGAACCCCGTAGCCCTTGTTGTTGTAACAGTAGTTGTACTGGACCACATTCTCGTAGCACCCGGCGTCGAGGTCGATGCCGCCCCCATCGCCGGTCGGGTTCGTGTTGTCGTGGGAGATACAGTTTTGAATTGTCACGTGATGAGAAAACGCGATCCAGATACCGACCGGCCCGTTTCCGCGCGGACTCTGGTCCCCGCCGTTGAAGCCTGCCTCGCAGTACTCGATCGTCGCATATGAGGCGTGGTAAAGCTCGATGCCGCTCCCGCTGATGTCTTTCAGGTAGTTGGGGTCGCCCGGATTGTGTATCGCGCGACAGTGGCCCACGTACAGCCTCGGCGTGTTTGCCTTGCCGCGGATCCCCGCATAACCGTTATCGTGCGCGTAAACCCGAATCACCCGGGCGTCGCTTGAGTTGTCGATCTCCACCCCCGCCCAGCGAAAGCCGCTCGCCTCCACCTGTTCGACTGTAATGAAGGACCCGCCCTGGACTCGGATCCCGGTCCCGCCGGGTTCCTGCCCGGTCTTGATCCCAAGGCCCACCACGTTCAGATTCGCAATCGTCAGGAAGGAGGCGTCCTTGACGGTGATCGCATGCAGACGTCCGCCGTCAACAGTCGCCCGGCCGTTCCCGTAGGAAGTAACGAGCACCGGACTACCCGCCGCCCCGCTGTCGCCGCTCCCCAACTCGATCGGACCTAGGAAGGTTCTGCCGCCCTCCATGCGCACCACGTCCCCGGCCTTAAAAGATCGAGAGTTCACGTTGCGCACGGTAGCCCAGGGAGCTGTGGGAGAAGTGCCTGGGTTGCTGTCATTGCCGGAGGGGCTGACGTAGTAAGTTTCGGCGAAAACAGGTGATACTGCCAGCAAGGCAATGACAGTCGCTAGTGCTGCGAGAGGTGGTCCGGCAGCGGCAGGCCTGATCGCGAAGTCGCGAGAGTCACGCCCGGTCAGGAATTTCCTCATTGGTTTCTCCTTCGACGGGGAAGCCTACAATCAGGTCAGATCCGGGTCAAGCGGCACCCAATGGCCACCTTCGTCGGCTTGAAAGCGAGACAGTCTCAACGTCAAAGGCACCAGGAATCAGGTATTTCCCCGCAAATCCAGCCGAGCAAGCGAGCTTTGCGAAGACCGCCCCACCGTGTTTAATTAAATGCCTGAAAGACCTGAAGGACCAGACAGACTTGAATCGGAGGCCGTGTCTACAATATTTGAGTCCACGGCCCCAGTCCCACGAATTTTCTTGCCTCTCCGTCTGCCGTTCAATCGTAGAATAGGGCCGCAAAACGTTCTCACTGTCGACCCCCCGCCTGCTTTGTGACGGGCCCCTTTGGAGGTAGCCA
>RPQK01000307.1 GCA_003819755.1 Acidobacteriota bacterium
CGCAGTCTCGTACGCGGAGCTTCTGTACGGCCAAGGACGACGCGAAGACGCGGGCGTTTTCCTGCGTCTGCCCGGCGATCTCGCTCGCAAGCTGTACCGTGATCCCGGAACGGAAGCCGACTGCCTTCTGGCCGCCCGCCTGGCCCGAATCGGGATGCTGGCGGCCGAGGCGGCACAACGGGCCGGTGACCGGGCGTTGGCGGCCCGACTGATGCGCGAAGCGAAGAGGTTCTCCTATCCCGCAGCGGACCGATTGACGGCACGGCATCACAGGCCCGAGCCCGGGGATGAAGCAGGTTACCTGATGTCGATGTTCCGGGGTTCGTTGGGTTCCCTGCGAAGAGAAGACGTGAGGTTCAGCAGGCTTCTCGACTATTGTGTCGCCGAGCAGGCTGCAGTGGCGTTTTTCATGGGTTCTCTTCTCCCCTTCCTTTTGACCACTTGGATGCTCGGGTGGCTTTATGGAAGAGTGAGCCGTCAGGGATCGGCGGTTCCGCTGCTCCTGATGCCCCGGTTGAGACAGCTCGCACTGATTTTCGGTGTCGGCACACTATTGCCGATCGGCCTCTATTTCGTGTTCACCCGTTTCTCAGGAGTGTCGGGACGGGAATACTCCCTGGTTCCGACGAAATTCGCCGCCGGCTCGGGAGCGCTCCCTGGAATTCTCTTCCTGGCAGAAGTTTCCGCCCTGATCCTGGCGGTCGTGCTGTTGACCGGCTGGCTGGCAAAGCGGCAGGTTCGCCGCCGCTGTCTGGAACTACATGTCCCGGTGCCGCCGGCCTTCTGGTCGAAAACCGGTCACGCGTTCAAGGCGGGCCTGATCTCGGCGGCAATGGTGCTGTTCACCTTCGGCTTCCTGATCACTCTCGGAACCGGGATCTGGATGGAAAACCCGAACGGGAATGCACTGGTTTTGGGTGGTGCCCTATCCCTGGTCGCCCTTCTGGCAACTCTACTTCCGCTGCCCGCCCTGTGGCGAGCCGCCCGGAAGCAGCAAGAATACAGCCTGTATTACGCATCCCTCTATCGCTCGCGGGCTCCGATAATCGCAGCGCTGATCATTCTCCTGGCATTGCTGCAACCGCTCCTTTCCGGTTACGAGTACTGGCTGGTTCGCCACGACCCGTTGACCACGCGCCTGACGCTCGAAACCGACGTGGTGAAGGAGATCAAGTCTGTCGTAAACGCGGAGCCGATAGAGCCGTAAGCGACATCCGCGCCCCGGCGCGGCTCTGCGGATTCGCCTTTACACGTCAAAAGTGGCCACGACCGGTGCGTGGTCGCTCGTGCCGATTTCGCGGAAGGAAGGGCAGCTCGAGGCGCGCCTGGCCAGGTCCTCGCTGGCCAGGACATAATCGAGGCGCCAGCCGATATTTCGCTGGCGGAGGTTTCGCCAGGGAGCCCACCAGGTAAAAAGCATGTCGTTGTCCGGGTCAAGAGCCCGGCCCACATCCACGAGGCCTCCGCTGGCCAGGATTCGTTCCAGCAAGGCTCGTTCTTCGGGCAGCTGGCCGATGGCGTTGGGCTTGCGTTCCTTGGGGTGGACGTCCATCTCCGTTCGGGCGACGTTCAGATCGCCGCAGATAACCAGAAGCCTCCCCTCTTGCCGGTACGCGGCCGCCAGCCTCTCGATTTCCTCCAGGAACGTGATCTTGGCTTGAAAATCCTTGCCCCCGTTCGGAACGTAGACGGAGGCGACAGTGACGGGGCCCAATTGGACGGTGACGATGCGGTTTTCGAAATCGAACGGCGGATGGGCAAACTGAGGTAGCTGCGGGGCGACCGACTTTTTCAAGTGAAGGCCGACTCCCGAGTAGGCCCGTTCACCGTGCCAGTAGCACCAATAGCCTTCGAGATCGCACAGTTCGGGAGGCAACTGGGAAGGCGAGGCCTTGATCTCCTGCAGGCATATGGCGTCCGGCCGTTCCTGGGCGATCCACTCCTGCAGTTGGGACTGACGCGCTCTGATTCCGTTTACATTCCAGGTGGCGATCTTCATAGTCGTTGTCTGGCCCCTAGTTTACCGCCAGCGCGCCCCCTGAGAAACCATCCCTTTGCCCCTTTGCCCCTTTGATCCTCTGCCCCTCGCTTCAATCTTTTCGCCTCTCTTTGCGAAATCGTTTGACTCGTGCGAGAATCTGGCTATCCTAGTTGGGCTTTTTCTTCTGACTCAGGTATCCGGGCTGCTGTGACGGGCTTTCCTGCCAGCTCTAAGATCGAACGGGACGGAGGTTAAGTAGCGTTTTGAGACAGTTAGGGGGAACGATGGCGGAGGCGCCGACACGGAATCGAAAACTCCTCGCGTGGGTTGAAGAGGTAGTTAAGCTGTGCGAGCCGGCGGGTGTGCATTGGTGTGACGGTTCGGAGAACGAGTACCGGTTGCTGTGCGATGAACTGACCCGGAGCGGAACGTTCACGCCGCTTGACCCAACAGCTCGTCCGCAGTGCTATCTGGCCCGGTCGCATCCGAGCGATGTGGCCCGGGTTGAGGACCGGACCTATATTTGTTCCACGCGGCAGGAAGATGCGGGCCCCACGAACAACTGGGCCGAGCCGGCCGAGATGAAGAAGACGCTGACTTCGTTCTTCCAGGGGTCGATGAAGGGCCGAACGCTTTACGTGATCCCTTTCTGCATGGGGCCTTTCGGCTCACCGCTTGCGAAGATCGGCGTCGAGATTACCGATTCCGCCTACGTCGTGGTGAACATGCGGATCATGACGAGAATGGGGAACCGGGTCCTTGCCGAGCTCGGCCAGGACGGCGAATTCGTCCCCTGTCTGCACTCCGTCGGTGCCCCGCTTGAGCCCGGAGCACCGGACGTCGCCTGGCCCTGCGAGCCTGATCCCTCAAGGAAGTACATCGTGCATTTCCCGGAGGAACCCTCCATCTGGTCCTACGGCTCGGGGTACGGCGGCAATGCTCTCCTCGGGAAGAAGTGCCTGGCGCTCCGCATAGCGTCTGTGATCGCCCGCCGGGAAGGCTGGCTCGCCGAACACATGCTCATCATGGCTGTCACTTCCCCCCAGGGCAGAACGCACTACCTTGCGGCCGCTTTTCCGAGCGCGTGCGGCAAGACCAACCTGGCGATGATGCAGCCGAGTTTGCCTGGCTGGAAGGTCCGAACGCTGGGCGATGATATTGCCTGGATCCGCTTGGGTGAAGACGGCCGTCTCTATGCGATGAACCCGGAAACCGGGTTTTTCGGCGTAGCACCCGGCACTTCCCGCGTTTCAAATCCAAATGCGATGGCGACTTTTTGCTGCAACAGCATCTTCACAAATGTCGCCCTCACGTCAAACAAGGATGTTTGGTGGGAAGACATGGGAGTGGCGCCTCCGCCTGTGGCAACCGACTGGCAGGGGAACGAGTGGACACCCGGATCGGACCGGAAGGCGGCTCATCCGAATGCCCGTTTTACGGCGCCCGCTTCCCAATGCCCGGTCATCGACCCGGATTGGGAGAACCCCGCCGGTGTCCCGCTCTCGGCCATCCTTTTTGGCGGCCGCCGCCCGAACACGATTCCGCTCGTCAACGAAGCTTTTGACTGGGAACACGGCGTTTTCCTGGGATCTTCGGCCGGCTCCGAAACCACGACGGCGGCTCTCGGTAAAGCGGGTGTTATGCGGCGTGATCCCTTCGCGATGCTCCCGTTCTGTGGATACCACATGGGAGACTACCTGGCTAACTGGCTGTCTCTGCCCGAGCGCACGGATCGCAGCAAGCTTCCGAAGATCTTCTTTGTCAACTGGTTTCGGAAGGATGAGCAGGGACGCTGGCTTTGGCCGGGTTACAGTGAAAACAGCCGCATCTTGAAGTGGATCTGCGAGCGGGTGGATGGAAAGGCTGGCCACGTATCGACCCCGATCGGCCGCCTGCCCACGATCTCCTCTCTTGATCTGAGCGGACTGCAGGTGAAGGCAGACGATATCAGGCGCCTGCTGTCGGTGGAGAAGGAAGGTTGGCAGCAGGAGCTCGATAACATCGGAGCCTACTACGAGCGCTTGGGCGACCGGCTGCCCCCGCGCCTCTGGCAGGAGCTCGAAAAGGTGCGCCAGCGGCTGACCGACTGACAAAGTGACAAGGTGACAAGGTGACAAGGTGACGGGGTGGGCGCGATTCAGCCGCGGTTGAATGACCCGCCGTTTTTGGCGAGTCACTCAACCGCCGCTGAATCTCGCCCGCCCTGTCATCTTGTCACCCCGTCACCCATTTTGTTGTTTTCCACAACGATTTGCACAGATGTGGAAATCTCAGGCTTTTGTTGTTCTCCAGAGCACCTGCAGCTCTTCGGCGGTTAATTCCCGGTAAGTGCCGATAGGCAGGCGTTCAATCTGCAGGCCTCCGACGGCGACGCGCACCAGTTTCAGAGTCTTGCCTCCGACCGCCTCAACCATGCGTCGGACCTGCCGGTTCCTTCCCTCGGTAATAGTTATCTCGAAGAACGTGTGATTCCCCGTGTCGCGAAGCCTCTGGATGATCGACGGGCGTGTGGGGCCATCCTTCAGCACTACGCCTTGACGCAGCTGTTCGAGTTGATCGTCACTGAACCGGGGCACCACCTTGACCAGATAGGTCTTTGGCACCTTGTAGTCGGGATTGGTCATTCGTTCGGCGAATTGAGCATCGTTGGTGACAAGGAGCAGGCCGCTCGTATCCTGATCAAGCCGCCCGACCGGGAAGACCCACTGGCGAACCTCTGCGAGAAGCTCGTACACTGTCGGTCTTCCCTGGGGATCCACCCGGGTGGTGACGTAGCCGGGCGGCTTGTAGAGAAGCAGGTAGATTCTCTTCTGCCTGAGGAGGGGCCTGTCGTCCACGGAGACGCGATCCCGCTCCAGGTCGATCCAGCGTTCGACGTCCCGCACGATCGTCCCGTTGACACGCACCCGTCCTTGTTGAATCAGTCTGAGGGCTTCGGTCCTGGACGCGAGCCCGGCCTTCGATAGAACCCGGTCAAGCGTCTTTATCGGACGTTTTTCTGTTGTCTGCTTTTTCAACTTCAGCGGATTGTAGCACCGAGGCTAATTTCCGGTTGATTCAGTCACTGCTTGAACGGGTGGCAGGGACTTCAAATACGCGACTACCGCACGGGCGTCCTCGTTCGTCATCTTGTAGGGCGGCATGGGCGGCCGCAGAGGTGAGCCGTCGGGAGCGACTCCGGTTTCGAGCAGTCTGATCGCCTCGTTGGTCTCCCAACCAGGAAGTCCTGCCAGCGGGGGGGCGGTTTCGGCCCAGGGCATCGGGTGGATCGGCTTGAAATCGACCGGGGCGCCTCCTAACCAGCGTTCCCGTATGAATCCGCCCTTCTGATCACGGGGAGAATGACAATCGACGCACATTCCGACCCGCTCAACCAGGTATTGGCCGCGCCGAAGCTCGTCTGATTTTCGGGTTTGCGATAGGGAAACGGAAAAAATGGTGGGAGCAACAAGGGTTACAGCAAGGACGGAGAAAGCAGTTCTCTTCATCGGGATTTCCTTTCTTAACGGTTCTGGGCGGCGGTGAGCCGCGTGAAAGCCTTCCCGACATCTTATCGATTTTGGGGGTGGGAGTTACAGAGTCGCGCACGGCGAAGCGAAGCCGCTCGCATAGGAGCGAGCAGAGCACGCGGCTCTGGAAGACTAGCGCGGTCCTTACACCCGCACTTTGACTTTCACCGCCAGGCTCTCCACGGCTTTGAGCCAGGCCTGGGCTGCCTCATCGCCGCAGTCCGCTCGCTTCTTCATGACCGGGTGGCGGGCCTGAACAACCTCGCACAGCGCGTTCTCCAAATCCCAGAGGACGATGGGGAAGGGAAGCATATGGGCGAGTTTAACGACGTCCTCGAGTCCCGTCAGCACGCTCAGATCCGCCGGTTGGCTCAAGAGCCTGGCGCTCCGTCGCCTGATGACGTTGCGCAACCGAAACCCGACTTCCTGGGAGTTGAGGCTGATCCGGCGTACCTTCACCTGCTGCAGCAGGGATGCTATTTCAGTGAGGTCCAGCGGTTCCTTTTCCAGGGCCCTTTCCAACCCGCTGTTGAGCACGAACTGAGCGGCGAGGTCGAACGCCTTAGGCAGCGGGATTCGGAGATCTTCGAGAAAGCGCATCAGCGGGACGTTTGGTTCGTAAATCTCGCGGTAACTGGCCTCGACATCCGCGAGAGCGGGTTCGAGCATGAGTCCCGTGATTTTGCGCTGTTCATCTAGAAAGAGCTGCTTGAGCGAATAAAGAGTCCCGGGGAAGTGCCGATCCAACAGGCGAACGACTCTCAAGAAGTCAGCGGAGTTGAAAGACTCTTCGACTTCTTTGAGCAGAGCCTGGTATTCCTCCTGGGACCTGAACTCCCGGACGCCGCCAGTGAGATTGTGGTCGCCGAAATGCACGGCGCAGAAGGTAAAACTTCCGGTCTCGAGCGTGGTCTTCGACGCAATATCCAGGCGCCCCGCCGTTACCCGGGCGCGGCCTCCGCGCAGCTTCCTGGTGCTCCCCGATAGGACCGTATAACAATAAAGCTGAGTGGTTTCCGTGTATGGTTCAAAAAGTGAGCTTATCGCGTAGTGAGCGGCCACTTTTCGCAGGTCGGTGACAGCCGGCCTGATTCGGGTCTCGTAGATCTGCTGCCCGTTCAGCTGCTCGGGGATGTTGCTCCGAGCCTCTTGCAACCGCTCCTCCAGCCCGTCCTGGAAATCGATCCCGAACACCTGCTCGGCCAGCTGTGCTGCACGGGCGGCGTAGAACAGGTTCTGAGCCGCCTCAATCCCCGAGATGTCGTCAAAGAACCAGCCGCAGCTGGTGAACATCAGCATGGAATTGCGCTGCATTTCGAGCAGGCGCATAACCAGGACCTTCTGTTCGTGCTCCAGAGGCTGGAGCGCGTGCCGGTCGAGGAACAGCTCAATCGACTGGGGCGAGCGGTCGAGGATGACCTCGATGTAGTCATCCTGGGCCTTCCACGGATCCTTCAGATACTCCCGGCCCGACTGCTCATATTGACAGGAAAGTTCCTGCTCGAGCCAATTTAGGCTGGATCTTAGCGGTGCCCGCCATTTCTGGTTCCACCCTGGAAGGTGGCTGACATTGCACCCGCAATCCTTGCGCCACCGGTCGACCCCGTGGGAGCAACTCCAGGCGGTATTTTCCCGGATCTCGACCTCATGCGTCGGGGGGAAGCGTTCAAGGTATTCACCGTAGTTCGTGATCGTGGCGTGGGCGGAAGAGTCGATCTGCCGCAGGGCGTAGGAGAGCGCCATCTCGCCGTAGCGATGGTGGTGTCCGTACGTTTCGCCGTCGGTTGCGATGTTCACGAGCTGAACGCCGGAAGAATAATGGGAGAACCCTCCCATCAGTCGCCGCGCGAAATTGTCGCCGCTGTCGAGCAGTCGCTCGAACGCCACGGCGCGCGAGATTTCCGCGTCATAAAAGAAGAGAGCGATGGACCGCCCGGACGGCAAAGGGGCCAGGTAAGCGGTCCGGGTGTCCAGTGGTTTATCTGATACGTTCGTCCAGGCGCTGTCGCCGCTCTTGCGCCAGCGGCTTGCCTGATGAGGGGAAAGAACTGTGAATTTGATGTCCTGTGCCGCCAATATTTCCAGCGTTGCGGTATCAACCGCCGTTTCCGGCAGCCACATGCCTTCCGGTAGCCGGCCAAAACGATGCTCGAAATCTCGAATTGCCCATCGCGCCTGGGATAGCTTCTGCTCCCGGGTCGCCAGAGGCATGATCATGTGGTTGTAAATCTGCGCTATGGCCGAGCCGTGCCCGGAATGCTTTTTGCGACTGATCCGGTCGGCCTCCAGGATCGCCTCGTAGACTTCTCGGGCTTTCGCCTCCATCCAACTGAGCAGCGTAGGGCCGACGTCAAAACTGATTCGCGCGTAGTTGTTGACAATCTTGGCGATTCTAAGTTGGTCGTCCAAAATCCGCGAAAGCGCGTTGGGGGCGTAACATTCGGCCGTGATCCGCTCGTTCCAGTCGTGAAACGGGTGAGCAGAGTCCTGGATCTCGATAGCTTCCAGCCAAGGATTCTCGCGCGGCGGCTGGTAGAAGTGCCCATGTATGCAAATGAATCGTTTCATTGAATAAAGCCTTAAAAGTCGGAAGTCGGAAAACCAGAAGTCAGAAGTCAGAAGTCAGAATGGGAAGGCAGATACGAAACATTGCGCTCTCCTTCTTTTCTTCTGACTTTAAAAACTAGAAGTCAGGAGTCAGAAGTCAGAAGTCAGAATGGGAAGGCAGAACGAGACATTGCGCTCTCCTTCTTTTCTTCTGACTTTTAAAACTAGAAGTCAGGAGTCAGAAGTCAGAAGTCAGAATGGGAAGGCAGAACGAGACATTGCGCTCTCCTTCTTTTCTTCTGACTTTAAAAACTAGAAGTCAGGAGTCAGAAGTCAGAAGTCAGAATGGGAAGGCAGAACGAGA
>RPQK01000308.1 GCA_003819755.1 Acidobacteriota bacterium
TATCGAAACCCCGCGCCTCTGGAGCGCCCGCAATTGTGCCACTTAGGCGCTCCAGAGGCGCGGGGTTTCGATACAGCGCAAAAAACGCGCCACTCAACCGCCGTTGAGATTGAAGCCTCGGCCCCCGAACAGAGGCGTCGGGCAAAAAAGTTAATGGCATTGGGCGTCCCGCCTGGCGAGACGCCTGCGCTCCCAGGCTACCTCACGACAAGGGCAACCCGAACACGCGGATGGCGTTCTCGCGCAGGATCAGCCGGGCGTATTTAACCGCCTCTTCCTCCGTCCAGTAGCCCTCGATCACCTTGTCGGCCAGCACGCGGCTCACTGTTTCCCGGCACATGACCGCGTGACCATAGGCCCCTTCCGGCACCTGGTAGTCTCCCCCGAAACCAAGAAGCTTATCGGCCGGGACAGTCTCGATCGCTTCGTTGATGAACCGATACGCATAAGACGGCGAGATGACGTAGACCCAGCACATATCGAGAACAACGTTCGGGAGGTTCTTGGCCATGGCCAGTAGCTCGGTCCCGTACGGATATCCGCCGTGCATAAGCACAAAGCGAGTCTTCGGGTTGCGGATGATCAGGGGTGTCAGCAACGACGGGTTGGACTGCGTGACATCTCTCCAGGTGTCGTAAAAGAGGCCCGTATGAATCTGGAGGGGAAGATTGTACTTGGCGCAATTCGCCGCAATCCTCCCAAACATGTAGTCCTGGAGCGGTAGCGATTCACGGCGCCACTCATCTCGTGAGATCGTTCCCCGTCTGGCCACCAGACTCTTAAAGCAGGCTTCCGCTTCCGTCTGGTTCACGTCTCTGTAATTCAGGCTCCGGTTGTATGCCAGCCCCGACTTTATGGCGACGAAACCCGCTTCCTTGGCACGAACGAAAGCCTGATCGAGCGCTGCTTCCCAGTCGGCCAGGCTGGTGATTGTGACCTTGTCCCGTTTCTCCACGACCGGAATGATATCGGCGGGAAGCGTAAATTCATCAAGACGAATAACGGCCCGAAACATAGCAGGATCGAGCTTGGCGCCCGCCTGTCCGATGTCGCAGATCGAGATATCGATGCCCGCCCGCTTACGCAGCACCTCGGCGTACCAGCCCGGGCGGTTGGCCGCCTGGATCTTCTCGGAAAGCGCGTGGTAGGACTCGGCAGAGATGTCTTCGACCCCATACAGATCCTTGGCCGCTCGCAGCAGGGCCCGACTGTAGGCGGTATTACGCATAGTGGGCCAGTGCCGGTTAAACATCTCCCACTTCTGCTCGAGCGGAACCGACGGATCGTTAAAAACCTTCTCGGAACCGGTTCGGTCCAGGCCATCGGCCCACATGTCAGAGCTGACATAGTGAAGCAACTGGAACAGGTTCATCTGCTTGGCGTTTCTCTCCGCCTCAGTCCAGAAGTGTTCGTGGGTATCGATCAGCCGGATGGAACTGACCGTTTGCGCAATTCTCTTCCTCACCCCGGCGGAGTCCTGCCCGCCGACCGTGCTCGACACCAGAGCGGCCATCACGAAAACAGCAAGCGAATAGCTTCTTCTCATACTCCTCCCGTAAAGGGACCCCAAAGACCTCAAGGACTTCAAGGACCTCAAGGACCTCAAGGACCTGAAGAAGCAATTAGCTCTCCAGATCTCTCGGCCGGTCCAGCTGGACTTTACCGCAGATCTCTCTCCCCTTCCACTGTTCGATCCCGAACACCGCTGTGCGGGTCTGAGACGTGTATGACAAAATGAGGAAATGACTATCTCGTTGCTCCTGCTTCTCGCCACTTTGCCGTTCTCACTTTGGCAGAACACCCCGACCACGCCCGTAAAAGGGCCGCTCGGGATTTTTGAAGCGGCATCGGATGTCGGGAAAGACCTGCGCCCCGGAACCGCCACCTACGACGCCGAGAAGGACGAGTACCGGATGACCGGGGGCGGGGCGAATATGTGGGGCAACAACGACGGTTTTCATTTCGCCTACAATCGGGTCTCCGGGGACAAGCTGAAGCTGATGGCTCGCGTCCGGTTGTTCCCGTCCGATGGCGACCCGCACCGTAAGGCCGGGCTGATGATCCGCGAAAGCCTGGAGCCCGATTCCCCTTACGTGGATGCCGTCATCCACGCCGACGGGCTGACCTCGCTCCAATACCGGGAAACCAAGGGCGGAGAGACACGCGAAGTCAAAGCCCAAACGCCCACGAAAGGGCCTTTTCGCCTCATCCTGGGCAGAGACGGGACCCGTTTCACCTTGTGGATAGAATCGACTGACGCCAAGCCGACCGAGGCCGGATCAGTCGAAGTCAAGCTCCCAACCTCCGCCTATGCAGGCCTCGTCGTCTGTGCGCACAATGCGGCGAAACTGGAGATGGCCGAGTTCCGCGAGGTTCGGATGGAACGCTAAGGGTCTTCTCACCACGTCTCGTACCGCACGAGCTCCTCGAGCGGCTTTCGCTCTTTGACGGAGGGGCGGTCAGCCGGAAACCCGAGAGGAGTAAAAGCCAGGGGGAGGACTCCGTCGGGCAGGCGCAGCACTTCCCGGGCCGCACCCGGATCGAAATTGGCGATCCAGCAGGTTCCAAGACCCAGATCCGCGGCAGCCAGGAGCATGTGATCCATGACGATAGAAGCGTCGGTCTCGCATGCGCTCCAGCCGTCCCGGCGCACCCAGGCGCGATCCGGCAGGCCGCAGACGCAAAGGATCAGCGGCGCCTGGAGGAACCAGTCGCGATGATAGATCCGGGCCAACTCCCCTTCGCGTCCGGTCCGGTGGGTGACAATGACCCGAAAGGGCTGGCGATTGGCGGCCGTGGGCGCCATCCGAGCCGCGAACAGGACTTTTTCCAGCAACTCCTGGGGAACCGGATCCGGGCGATAAGCCCTCACACTGTAACGAGATGTGACAAGCTCCGAGAATTGCATGGGACCGGAGTATAACGCGTTTTGCCGACCAGAGCACCCAACCAGGTTCTTAGGCCTGACGACTGCGTCAGAATCGAGTCACTTAGCTGCCGGCAAGGTGTAAAACTCGTACCGGATTTCCCAGCTGGACTCCTGACCCGGCTCCACCCGGATGTCGATGTATGGCTCCGGACAGAGTGTCGTGCGGATCGACCAGAAAACCAGTTTGGCGATCGGGCGATCGCCCGTAATCCTCACGCCGGCGCCTGCTTTGCGGTTTTCGATCCGGAAATCGTAGTCCTTAGACGTTGGTCCGAACCCCTCCAATTCGGTGAAGACGCTCTCTCCTCCAGCGCGAAGCTCGCGCAGATAGCTCAGTTGCTTTTCACGAACCTCCGCTTTGTCCCCGAGATCGCGTGTCGCGCGCACCTCGAAGGGGAAGAGCACACGCGCTTCCGGCCCGGTTGGTTGCCCGTCAATCACGAAGAAATTGTGGTTGTATTGTGAGGTTTCGATGGGCAGGCGGCCGGTATTCTTCAAGCGGTGCTCAATTACCATTTCCGGCCGGTCGGGCTCCAGCCTGACAATTTTGGTGTAGGTGTAGGCATAGCCCGCCGGATGGATCAGGTCATGCTGGAATTCGATACGATCGGAGGCGGGCCTGACTGTCCACTTTCCGGGATCCACGATCTCGTAGGTTCCGAACACCCGGTAACCCTTTTCGTCCGGCTTACGCAACGTTCCGACGCCTATCCGGACGAAGGTTTCACCCGGCTTCGCCTCGGCATAGCCGACGCTTGCCTCTCCCGTTCGAAACTCTTCGACCGGGCCAGTGATCGCGTCATGAAGCTTCGGGTCATAGCGGGGAAACCAGACACCAAAATATTCGTGGCCCTGGAATTGGAGACTATGGATAACTCCCGACCATTCAAAACGCGTCCCCCGGTAGTAGCCGCGTTCCGGGTCCGGCAGGTAGAAACCGGCCCGGATGGCACGGTTCGAGATCTGCGCCTGCGGGAAGTCCCCGGCACGAACAGAGCACAACAACGGGATCAGGGCGAACACCAGAAGCAAGAGAGCGTATTTCATCTCGATTCTCGTTTCACAATTGATTGTTGCTGAAGCCAACGGGTCCAATCATCGATCATCCGATCGCCGATCGTCAATCGCTTGCCAGAAACGAAAGCTTCTGTCACCTTGTCACCTGGTGACCAGGAGGAGGCCAAATGGGCAACCTGCATATCGGCGTTAATCTGGAGTTTGTTCGACACGAGGACAAGACGCTTGAATGGGGCGTCGAGAAAGCAGCCGCGCTCGGCTTCGAGTTTGTCGAGCCCATGGTCCACTGGGGCCGCGAGCTGCTGAGCGAGGCGGGATATTTCCACAGCGTCTCGATGCTCGATGATCCATACAGAATCAAGCGGGCGTGCGAGAAGGCGGGGGTGAGGCTGAGCGGCCTGTCGGCGCACACTCCGCTCTGCAAACCTGAAATCAGTGTGGAATACCTCAAACAGGCGGTCCGTTTTGCTGCGGAGTGCGGGGCGCCGGTGGTCAACACTGACGAGGGACCCAAGGCCAGCTGGTCAAGCGAGGAAGAAGACCACGTGTTGATGAAGTACGCGCTGCACGAGGCTGCGGCCGTCGCGGAGCCAAGAAACATCCTGATCGGGCTCGAACCGCATCAGCAATACAGCCGGACGCCGCATGGACTTGATCGGATCTTCAGCCTCGTTAAATCGCCCGTCATCGGTATTAATTTCGACACCGGCAACTCCTACCTGGCTGGACAGGATCCGCTCGCCTGGCTGGAGCACGTCTTGGATCGTCTGGTCCACCTTCATGCGAAAGACATTTCCATCCAGCAATCCGATGCGGAGCGGGGGAAGGTCACCGGCACAGCGGTCGGGTGTGCTTGTGGGGACGGCGTGATCGACTGGAAGGCGGTTGCCCGGATCTGCCGCGCCTGCCCGAGGGACATCGTCTTTTCGGTTGAATGCGGGACAGTCGAACAGGCAGCCCGAAGCATCACCTGCCTGAAGCAGGCGATAGCCGGGGTGTGAGTGACCGGGGGCGCTGCCGGGCGCCTCCCCTGCGGCGCTCACGGCGGCACTCCCGGCGTATCAACGGTTCCTGGGCACGACCTCGTATAGCCGGTAATCCGGTCGCCCGACCCGGCCTTTCACTTCGGAAAGCAGTCGCAGGTCGGCCTCCAGCCCGGACTTCATGCGCTCGTCGACAAATCCCGGCTCATCCTCAAACACGACGACACGCGCCTGCCTGGATAGTCCGCGGACGATTCGAAAATCGTCCTCCGACTGCATCCAGAGGTGCACAAAACGGACGGGCCTGTGTCGCAGAATCAGCGGAAGAGTTGCGGCACCGTGAGTTCCTGTCCCCATTCCCCTCGTCAGACAAACGAGCTTGCGCTGATCCTCGGTTTCCAGCCTCGCCAGCTCGTCCGCAATTTCACGCAGACCAAACCCGCTCGGGGCTCCCCAGACATACTGGTAGGCATCGCGATCGGGCAGAATTCCTTCAAGGCTCTGCGCCGCGATCCGGGTATCGCGATACAGGAAGCCGGCGAGACACCCTGTCAGGACCAGGAGTAACACCAGTGCGGGCCAGGCACTTTTTACCGGCCTTACCCTCCCCCCCATGCGATCCAGGCAATCTTCGATAGCCAACGCCACGAGAAGCGCCAAGGCCGGCAGCATGACCAGCAGGTAGCGGGAGAAGAGAAACCGGAGGGCGACTGAGAGGACGACACCATACAGACAGCACGCTGCGACGAGCTCCAGACGGAACCGCCACCGCCGGCCTGGAAGAACAGCCGCGAAGAGCAGGACCGCGACGAAAGCCCAGCCGTTATAACCCCATAGGTATTGGAAGATCTGGGCCAGCTGCTCAAGCGCCAGCGCGGCCCTCTGACCGATTCCCAGATCGATTGCCAGAAATCGCCCCGGGGCCTGGAAGGCGGCCTGGAGATTCCCCGAGCCCTGGCTCAGCTCGCTGACCAAGAACACGCCCGCGACCAGGACCGACGCGGTAGCCCCGAGAAGCACGCTCAACAAGCCCTTCCAGCCCCCTGATCCGGCGAAACGGCGGCGTAAGACAGGCAGCCAGACTGCCACACCAAGGACCGCGTATCCCTTCGTCAAGACCGCGGCACAGAGCAGCGCACCGGCCAGAAACAGCATCAGCGGGCGCTCCCGGCCGGATTCGAGGTAAAGAAGGACGGCTGCCACTATGCCCAGAGTTACGAATCCTTCAAAAAGCGCCATGCGGTCGTGGAATATGGTTATGGGGAGAAGCGCCATGAGCGCGGTGCCTGCCAAAGCCGCCGGATACTCGACCTGGGTGCGAAGCAGCCGGTAAACAACCCAAACGACGAGTACTCCTGTCAGAGCACAGACCAGACGGGCGGCGTACAGGGGGTCCCAGGCGACCAGATAGACCGGTTTGAACCACAGGTAGCCGAGCAGTTTGCCGTGGAGCAGCCGGCTCCCGACGTCCCAGTTCTGATAGTCGACACTGAGCAGCAGGTCGGCAGCCTCGTCGATGAAAGGGGCAAGTCCGTCCAGCTGACTGAGGCGAAAACCGCCGGCAGAGGCCATCACAAGTGCCAGCAGCACCGGTCCCCACCCAGGGGTGCCTGGAGCCTTGGGTCTTGGCATGGCCCGATTCTCGCCGAACCAGCGCTCCAGGAGCAAGAAATTTGGAGATCCAAAGGACTAGGGAGAACAGCGTCTTTCAGGTCCTTCGGTGCTTCGGGTCCTTCAGGTCGTTCAGATCTTGCCTAAAAGAAACCCGTTCTCAATCCGCCGGCACCTCGAAACGATCCGCGGTATCCGCGATCCACTGTTTCAGACGTCCAATCAGTTTTTCGCGCTCCGCCCTGTACCGGCTGTTGTGAGCCAGATTGCGCATCTCATACGGGTCTTCGCTCAGGTTGAACATCAGCCAGGAAACACCTTGGAAGCACACGTATTTCCAGCCGTCCCTCGTCACGATTCCTCGATAAGGCTTGTTGATGCTGTTGTGATGGCCTGTGGGGACCACACACTGAAGGTACGCTGAGTCAGGCTCAGTCGGGCTCTCCGGCTTCTGTAACCGATAGTGCGAGTAGTCGGTCCCAACCATCCAATCCGGTTTGGGTATTCCGCATAAACCCAGGGTCGTGGGAGCAATGTCCACATGGTTGAGAAGCACCGGGAACCGTCCGGACTTCCGCCCGTGGTAGCGAGGAATCTCACCGCCGATCACAAAGGGAATGCGAATCGACTCCTCGTATGGATTGGTCTTTCGGTAGAGGCCTTGGGAACCGTGCATGTCCCCGTGATCGCTGAAGAAGACAAGGTGAGTATTGAGGCTGAGACCGCTCTCTTCGAGCGCCTCCCGAATTCGTGCCACATTCCAGTCGAAGTTCTCGATCATGGCATAGTAGCCGGCCAGATCCCTCCTCGCCGTTTCATTCACGCTGCGGATTGCGACGGGCACGTTGGGGCGCAGTTCGAGCTGGGCCGGGTTGTAGCGGCCCAGGAATTGGTCGGGGGCCACATACGGGTCGTGGGGCGGCTGGACGGAAAGGACCGCGAAGAAAGGCTGAGCGTTCCCCGCCCTCGCCTTCCCTCCCGCGCCCCTGATATATCGGATCAGCACATTCGTGAGTTCGTCGGTCTCGTATCCCGGAAGCCGGTAGTGAAACGCCTCCGTTCCCTCCCCGCCGTGAACCCAGCAGTCCCATTGACTGTTGTTGTTGTCATACCCCACCCAGGTGTCGAACCCTCCCCTTTTCCCGGGCGGGACGATCCTCATCGCGGAACGTCCCTCGCTTTCCTTGAAGCCCGCCAGGTGCCACTTCCCGAAGTAAGCCGTCCGATAACCAGCCTCTTTGAAGGGCTGAGCTATGGTTGGTTGACCTTCCGGCAACGGGTATTCATGCCCCGCGACGCACGCGTGCGGGTAGCGGCCGGCCAGGAGCGAGCCCCGAAAGGGGCAGCATAGAGGAAACCCGGAGACCGCTGAGGTGAAATTGACTCCCAGGTTGGAAAGGTTGTCTATATTGGGAGTGTGGGCATTGGCATCGCCGGTGCAACCGAGCGCCTGGCCGCGCCACTGATCAGCCATGAGCCAGATGACGTTCGGCTTGTCGCTTGCCTCCGGATGCGGGCTGTCAGCACTCTGACCCTCTGAAACCCGCTCCACGGCCGCAGCAGCTCCCAGGGCGGTTGCCGATTGCTGAAGGAAAGTTCTGCGATTCATAGGTGGGCCTCACCCAAGAGCGTTACTGCCTCAGCACGGCGTCACGCCCTTCTTTAGAATGACGTTGCCATACTTGGCCGTCTCGCCCGTCATAACCACGGCGAAGGCCAACTTCGCCCGTTCATAGAAGTCGAAACGGCCGATCCGGCCAATCGGGGGCGTCTTTGGAGCGTGACGATCAATTGACTCTCGGTAACGCCGCTCAACAGCCGGGTCGAGTTGATCGCCGGAGA
>RPQK01000309.1 GCA_003819755.1 Acidobacteriota bacterium
ATCACTGTCCCCTATTCCTCGAATGGTGTCTTCGGCGGTCCGGACTTCGCGACGCTCTACATCCCCTCCAGAGACAAGTTCCTGTCGATAAAAACGAAAGTGCGGGGCATCAAGCCGCCGGGGGCGTAGTAAAACGCCTGAGCTTTAGCATATGATCCTGCTTCTGGAGAGGACGAGAGATGAAGAAGAAAAAGACGTCCAATCGTCGCCAGTTCCTCAGGTGCTCAGCCGCCGCCGCGGTCGGGGGCCTGGCTTTTCCCGCCATCGTACCCGCCGCGGTCTTCGGCAAGGCAGGCAAAGTTGCCCCGAGCAATCGGGTGACGTTGGGCTGTATAGGCGTCGGCTGGCAGGGCGGCTCGAACCTGAAGGATTTTCTCGAAGATGAGAACGTCCAGGTGGTGGCAGTGTGCGATATCGATGGCGATCATCTGAACGAAGCCAAACAGACTGTTGACACCAAATACGGCAATAACTCCTGCGTCACCTACCATTTCTACGAGGAATTGATCGCACGCACGGACATCGACGCCTTGTCTCTCGGGCTGCCCGATCACTGGCACTCCATCCCAGCTATCGCCGGGGCAAAGTCAGGCAAGGACGTGTTTGGCGAGAAGCCGCTGGCCCATAACTGGGCCGAAGGGCGAGCGATCTGTGATGCCATGAAGCGGTACGGGCGCGTTTGGCAAACCGGCAGTTGGCAGCGCTCCCTGGCGAACTTCCGCTTTGGGGCCGAACTGGTCCTGAACGGAAGAATCGGGAAAGTGCACACCGTGGAGGTGGGCCTCCCGGAAGGGCACACGGATTTCGCCGGGACTGCCGGCTTGGAAGACCCGATACCTCCGCCCAAGACACTCGATTACGATCGGTGGCTCGGTCCTGCTCCCTATGCCCCTTATTGCATAGCCCGGGTTCACAAAAACTGGCGTTGGAATCTTGATTACGCCGGCGGTCAGCTGATGGACTGGGTCGGGCATCACGTCGATATTGCCCATTGGGGGTTGGGTTTCGACAACACCGGACCCTACGAGGTGGAAGGGTATGGGGAGTATCCCAATCGCGGTCGCCTGTGGAATACGGCAACCAAGTACCGGGTCACCGTGAAATACCCGAAAGACATCACGATGGTCGTCGCGGGCGGCTATGAAGACATCCAAAGCGGAACCAAATGGATCGGCGACCTGGGTTGGGTTTGGGTGAACCGCGGGGCTCTCGATGCCAATCCCCGCAGTCTGCTCCGCGAGAAGTTCGGGCCTGACGAGATTCATCTATACCGGTCGCCCGGACATGCCCGCGAGTTCATTCAGTGCGTCAAGAGCCGCGGGCAAACGCTGGCACACTGCGAAGCGGGACTACGGTCGGCTACGCCGGGCTTCCTTGGTCAGATAGCGATGATCACCGGACGCAAGATTCGTTGGGATGCGGAGAAGGAGGTTATTCTCGAAGATCCGGGAGCCAGCCGTCTCCTTTCCCGCCCGATGCGGGCTCCGTGGCATACATAGTCGAAAAGGACCTCAAGGACCTCAAAGACCTCAAGGACCAGAAAGAGAGGCGACTGCTCGTTCAGGTCCTTGAGGTCCTTGAGGTCCTCGAGGTCTTTGAGGTCGTTTCAGAGCTGTAGAGGGCGTTTATGATGAGACCAATTTTCACAACCGTCATTATTCTCACTTGCCTGATAGCTTTCGCACCGGCGCAGTCCCAGGTTGCGAATCTGAGCCAGATCGAGCCGGCTTTGGCAAAGGTCGCATCTTACGAATACGGCCAGGATTTCAAGCCGCTCGCCGAAGTTACTGAGTTCGTCAGGGCAACCAAATCGAACGCGGAACTGCTTGCCCGGCTGGAGGAGCGGCTGATCGGTTTCCTGGGGTCAAAGGCGACAATCGAAGGACGGAAGTTCGTTTGTGAACAGCTGAGCCTTATCGGTACGAAGGCGTCGGTTCCGGTCCTGACAAGGATGTTGGCAGAGACTGAGACCGGAGACATGGCCCGTTATGCGCTCGAGAGAATACCCGCCCCGGAAGCAGGGGAAGCGCTTCGAACAGCTCTCGCCAAAGTGAACGGGAAGCAGAAAGCCGGCGTGATTACCAGCCTGGGTCAGCGCCGCGATTCGCAGGCGGTTCCGCTCCTGGCTCCGCTTGCCGCGGGTGACGATCCAACGATCGCCGTTGCAGCCGTCAACGCCTTGGGTCGTATCGGCGACCCGGCGGCGCTCAAGGCTCTGACAGATCTTCGTAAAACTGCCGCGGGGCCAATTCGAGCACAAGTGCTCGACGCCCTTGTCCGCTGTCTCGAACAGCACGCTCTTAAAGGTGACAAGCAGCAGGCCCTGGCCGGCTACAAGGAACTCTATTCATCCAACGAAGCGGCTATTGTTAAAGTGGCCGCCCTGCGGGGGCTGGCGGGATTGGATGGGGCGGGTGCCGTTCCGGTCCTTGGTCAGGCGCTCGAGAAAGGTGAGGATCAGGTTCGCGCCATAGCAATTCAGTTGCTGGCTGCCATCCCTTCCGCGGAGGTCACCAATCTTCTCACGGGCTCGTATGCGAAACTGCCGGCGCCTGGGCGCGTCCAGCTGCTTACCGCGCTGGTCAGCCGGGGTGATTCGGCCACCGCCTCGCTGCTTGCAAGCGCGCTGAAGGACGACGCGATCGAGGTAAGGGTGGCCGCATTGGAGGGAATGGGGAAACTGGGTGACGCCTCCCAGGTTCTGCCGCTGGCCAAGATCGCCGCCGATTCCGAGGGGGCTGAACGAGGCGCCGCTCGTCTAAGCTTGTACCGCCTGAAGGCGGAAGGGGTCGACAAGGCGATCCTCGACAATCTCGATTCCGGGTCTGCCAGGGTGAAGATCGAGCTGGTTCGCGCGACCGGGGAGCGCCGGATCGAAGCGGCCGCCGACGCCCTCCTGAAGACCGCGAAAGATTCGAACCCGGAGGTCCGGCGCGAATCCCGCCGCGCTCTCCGCGAGACCGCCCAGACCAGCCATATCCCTGCGCTGCTGCAACTTCTTGATCAGTCAAAGAGCGCCTCGGAACGCGCCGACATCGAAATGGCTTTGGTCAGCACTGTCAGGCGCTATGAGATGGCGGGAGTCGACCCCGTCGTTTCGGCTCTGGGGAGTTCGGCAAACATCGACACAAAAGCCTCGTTGCTGATCGTACTCGGCCGTCTGGGCCAGCCTCAAGGCCTGCAGCTGTTGCGTGCGGCTTTGAAGGACGATCAGACGACGGTTCAGCGCGCCGCCATCCTCGGCCTGACCGAATGGCCCACGCCGGAGCCACTCGACGATCTCTTGCAGGCGGCCAGAACGAGTACCGTGCGCAGTCATCAGGTCCTGGCTCTGAGAGGCTACCTGCGGCTCGTCGGGGTAAGGTCGAGGCGATCAAGGGCTGAAAGCGTGAAGCTGCTCGAAGACGGCCTGAAGCTGGCACAGCAGGATGATGAAAAGAAGGCCATCCTGTCGCTGCTTCCCAGGTTTGCCTCTCCCCAAGCGCTCAAGGTTGCGGAAAGCCTGCAAGAGGGTTCAGTCGCCGAGGAAGCCAAGCAGGCCATCGAGCGGATCAAGCGGTCAATGCCGTAGGGCACGGACCACCACGGACTGACACGGACGAACACGGACAGGCACGGACAGGCTCAATTGGGCCTGTCCGTGCCTGTTCGTGCTACTTCTGCCGGTAAATCCCCTGTGGGTCCGCCCCCTGCATGCCCGCGTTGTAGGTTCTCTCATCCACTGGGCTCAGCTCCCGCACCATCTCCTCGTCCAGAAGTTCAAAACTGGGGATGTGGTCCAGCTTGTCCGCGATCTTTTCCAGCTCGTCGTCGGATGTCATCCAGCTCAGTTCGTCGAAAGCCGTCAGATCGAGCGGTACTGTGTAACCGCGCAGCGTCTTCTCCCGCTCCAGGTTGTAGTATGAGTCGAAATAGGAGATGACCAGCTCCCTGAGGCTCCGGTAGATCGGCTCCCGGAACCGCAAACCAACAAAATTCGATTTCGCTACGGCCCCAAACCGGCCTTTGCGCTTGAAAATGGCCAGTAGGTGGTCATCGTCCCTGACAGCCTTCATGTCGACGATCCGGGGCGGATGGCCGATCAGCCGGAGGGCAGCGGCAGCAAACAGGGCGCCGTCGAGGCAATGAGCCTTCCGGTCCCGCAACACGCTTCGGGGTGAGCGGTAAACCGGATCGGTGCTGTACCGGATGGAATCAAGGAAGCATTGAATCTTGGCCGGCGTGTCGAGCTCGCGCAGAATGCTCCGCTCTTCGGGAGTCCACACCTCTAAGGGGCCGGGAGTGGGCCTGTTCATCGCGACAATTCCTCGGCCTGCTCAATCAGTTTCTCGACTGCCCGCAATCCTCCCGACCAGAATCCCGGGTCCTTGACATCCACGCCGGTGTCCGCCAGCAACCGCTCCGGCCAGTCCGACCCACCCGCCTCCAGAAGGCGCACGTACTTTTGCACGAAAGCGTCCCCTTGTTCGGTGTAAACCTGGTACAACGAGAGCACCAGGAGCTCGCCGAAGGCATAAGCGTACACGTAACCCGGGGTATGTATGAAGTGAGGAATGTAGCTCCACCAGGTCCCGTAATAGTCGTTCAGCCTCACGCTTTCCTGGAACATCGCCTGCTGGCTGTCAATCCACAGGGCTCCGAACCTGTCGGCCGGAAGCTCCCCTTCGCTTCGTCGCGCCCGGTGGATGGAATCCTCAAAACGGTTCATCGCGACCTGGCGGAAGACCGTTGCCATCGTGTCGTCAATCTTGCTCATGAGCATCGACAGGCGGACGTCCGGCTGCTCGACTCGCTCAATCAGGCTCCTGAACGTCAGCATCTCGCCGAAGACCGAGGCGGTTTCGGCCATCGTGAGCGGGGTTGAGGCCTGGAGAACTCCTTGTTTCCGGGATAGGTACTGGTGTATCCCGTGCCCTAGCTCGTGCGCCAGGGTCTGGACATCCCTCAGCTTGCCCGTGTAGTTCACGAGTATATAAGGGTGAGCACTCGGAACCACGCCATGGCTGAATGCCCCTCCTCGCTTCCCCGGGCGGACGGCGGCGTCGATCCACCGGGAATCGAAGAAGCGCTGGGCAATTTCACCGAACATCGGGTGGAATGAGTCATAGGCCTTGACGACTATCTGCCTGGCCTCGTCCCACCGGAAAAACCTGGCCTTCACGCTGATGGGTGCATAGCGGTCAAAATCTTCCATGGGCTCCAGCCCCAGCATTTTTCCCTTCAGCGTGTAGTAGCGCGCCGCCAGGTCGAAGCGGGCAATGACGGAATCGACGAGCGCCTTTACCGTGTCATCCGAGATTTGGTTGGAGAGATTTCGCGCCGACAGCCAATGCTCGAAGCGGCGTAAGCGATCGTCGGACGCCTTCTCGGCGAGGACAGTATTGAATATGAAGGTCAGGTCGGCCAAACGGGTTTTGAGACCGTCGGACAGAGCCAGGGCGGCATCCTTGCGTATCGATCGGTCGCTGTCTTGGAGTTTGCTCAACACCTCCTGCTCACTGAGCGACTCACCCCGGAACTGGAATTTCAGCGCGGCAAGAAGCTCATCGAAATACCTCGTCCAGGCCGCGATGCCGTTCACCGTTTTTTCTGCGAGGATCTTCTCTTCAGGCTCGGTCAATACGTGGCTCCTAAACAGGAGCTGAACCTCGAGGTGGTGGCGGAATGGCGAGAGATCCGGGGAGCTCAAGAGCTCGCTCGTCCGTTCCTCCGAGAGTTCAGCCACTCCAGCTCAAAGAAGAGCAGAAGCTGGGTGATCCGGCTGCTGGCTTCCCGCACCTTTTGAAGAAACGCCCCGTTTTCTGGTTTCCCGGTATCGGCGGACCACTGGAGGTAGGCGAATGCTTCGATCTTTCCGTGTAGATCCTCCAGAGACTCAAATCGACGCATGGCCTCGGCAAGGCTGCTCGCGTCAAGCTCGCTCACTCGGCCTCGATAGGTGGAAGCGAATATTTCGGCTTCCTTCTCGACCTTCTCCAGGTCGCGGCCGGCATCTTCGACTCCGGCGTACAAGTCGGCCAGGTTCCACGTCACCTGCTCGGCGCCATGGGGTTGGGTTGTTTCTTGGGATGATGCGGTTGTCATAGAAGTCGTTCTCAGCAACGCCAGAATGGACCCCAAAAGACCTCAAGGACCTCAAGGACCTCAAAGACCTCAAAGACCTCAACGACGAAATAAACTCCGGGTCCTTGAGGTCCTTGGGGTCTTGGGGGGGTCCGTTCTGGCTTATTAGCCGTGCCTTTTGAAATACAGCCAATGCAGGGCGAGCAGGGTCTTCCCGTCGGTTATGTCGCCCTTGCGGCACATCTCCAGGGCGTCCTCAAGCGAGTAGTATTCGACGACGATATCCTCGTCGTGGTCGAACTTGCTTGCCGTTCGTTCGAAACGGTTGGTGTAGTAAAGGTGCAGGAGCTCGGTACAGAAGCCGGGGCTCGTGTAGAAGCTATAGACGTGTTCCAGAGTTTCCGGTCGGAGTCCGGTTTCTTCCTCCAGCTCGCGGGCCGCGCTTCGAATCGGTTCTTCCCCGGGGTCCAGCTTGCCCGCCGGGAGCTCCAGGAGCAGCTTTCCCAGGGGATACCGCGTCTGGCGGACAAACGGGATGCGGCCGTCTTCGGTTTCGACCAGGACGACCACTCCTCCGGGGTGCTTGACCACCTCGCGAATGGCCTCCCGGCCGTTAATTTCGATCTTGTCAACGATCAGGTCCACAATCCGGCCCGAATACACAACTGTACGATTAGGGTGCATGTGCTTGGGATTAGACGAGGGTTACGGACGAGTCAGGCTTCGTCCGTAACCCGGTTTGCTTAGTGACTGATTTCGATGAATATCCGCCCGGGACCTTTCTTGGTCTGAATCTTGACTTCCCGTTTGGCGGTGTCCAGATCGGTCGACTGGTAAAGCATCACATACTGGCTCTTCATCTCGTGGATGATGTCGCCGTAGATGTTGTGGAGATCGCTGAAAGCATTCGAGAAAATAGTCCGTCCGCCGAATCGCAGACTCTGATCAATGAAGCGGTTCTGCATCAGGATCAGGTTGTGAAAGTCGTTGCTTACGCTGCGTGGCCGCCTGTACCCCGGCGTGGACTTCAAGTTGCGGCGGTAGTTTTCGATGTATTGATTGGTGTAGATGATCGGGTAGAGGGTGATCCCCTGGTCCCGGGTCACCTTCATCATCTCCTGAAACGAGGACCGGCTGGCTGTATCGATTCCGTCCGTGAGCAGGACGATCAGCTTCTTCCCGATCTTGTCTTTGAAGAGGTTCTTGGAGGCCCAGATGACAGAGTCGTAGAGCGCCGTTTTGCCGTTCGGCTTGACATTGTTCAGCTGCGGGGCCAGATCCTTCGCCTGCTCCGTCCAGTCGATGACGACACGCGGCTGTTCGGCAAACAGGATAAACGCGGAGGCCTCAGGCTGAAGTCCTTTGAAGAAGTCGACTGCGACCTGCGCGGCTTTCGCCAGGAACTGCGACGTACTCCAGCTGTTGTCGACCATGATCACGCTGCTGATCGGGACCTGCTGTTCTTTCAACAGCGAGATGTTCTGCTCATGGCCGTTTTCCATCACCGTGAAGTCACGCGCTGTCAGATTGCGCATGAAATTGCCGTCAGCGTCTCTGACGAGGAAACGCAGCTGAATTGTCTCAAGCTCCATCAGCACCTGGATCTGTTCGACGGTCAGATCCTGGCTCTCAACTTCCGCCGGTTGCTGATTCTCATTCTGGTTCTGGGACTGATTCTGAGGCTGCGGTTGAGCCTCCTCTTGTGGGCGCGCTGTTAGGAACGAGATCGATTGGACCGCCAAAAAGCTGACCAAAAGGACACGAGCGATTCTCATTACAGAGCCTCCTCCGAACTGCGCAGAACAACGTAACCATAGACGCAAACACTCCCCTGTCTCTCGGTTACGCCTGTCATTGTCTGATTGTCGGGAAAACCGAACGGCTGAACAAAGGCCCTCCAGCCGCTTAACGCCAAACCAAAAACAAACTTAGAACCAGTCTATCACCAGCAGCTAATAAGCACGAGTTGGCTCTCGCGTCAAGCAGCTTTTTCGCCAGCCACCGTCTTTGCACAGGGCGAAAAGTGCCCCGAAGGGGGGAAGGGAAAGGGGCAAAGGGGCAAAGGATCAAAGGGGCAAAGGATCAAAGGGGCAGAGGGGCAAAGGGGCAAAGGGGCAGAGGGGCAAAGGGGCAAAGGGAGAAGAAGAATGGAAACCGACTTCCTGACCGGTTTTTCCTCCGCCCCTGCGCCCCTCCGCCCCTGCGCCCCTCCGCCCCTCCGCTCCTTCCGTTTCCCCTCTGCCCCTTTGATCCTTTGCCCCTTTGATCCTTTGCCCCTTTCCCTCCGCCCCTCCGCCCCTTCCGTTTCCCCTCC
>RPQK01000310.1 GCA_003819755.1 Acidobacteriota bacterium
AGGCCATGCTACCGACCCAAGCGTCTCTGGACGTGCTCTCGCACGACTTTGCGGGGATGGCGCCAGGACCCTGGACAGAGGGCAGGCGTTATGCCTCGGGGCGGGGGGCGCGGGTCAGTCGCTGCTTGCTTACTTCCGAATGAAGGCGGAGGATCGACCGAAGAGGTTGTTCCTGCTTGACCGGGATCCGGCCCAGTTGGAGCGCGCCCAAACACTGCTCGACCGGCTGCCGGTGGGGCTTCCGCCCGTGGATCTGGTCCTGACTCAGGCCGCGGAAGAGAACGACCGCTTCCTGGCCGGTCTGCCGGCCCATTCGCTCGTCGTCAATGCGACGGGAGTCGGGAAGGACCTTCCCGGCTCTCCGCTCTCGCCGAACGCGCGTTTCCCCGACTACGGCGTTGTCTGGGAATTGAACTATCGAGGCGACCTTCAGTTCCTGCGTCAGGCCAGAGATCAAGAGCAGGAACGCCACTTGATTATTGGCGACGGCTGGCAGTACTTCCTGCTCAGCTGGTCCCTGATCGTCGGCCTGGTCTTTGACGCGCCGGTGGACCAGAATACTTTCGCCCGCCTGGCCGAAGCCGCAGAAGCGAGCCGGGTCTGAAATCAGCTTTGCGCGCTGAGCTCGCAAAGCCGATTTCGGCAACACGCCCTTAAGTCACGATCCTCACCAGAAGGAAACAACTGCCCTGCCCCATCGTAAGACGCACAAGCAGACATGGAGGAGAGAAGAAAACACCACAGTCACCGGTTCGGTATTGCTCTATCTGTTGTCTGGATTGCTATTACTGCGGCACTCCTGGCGGCGTCCGGTCGTTCGGCCCGGCAGCCCGTCTCTGCGGTCACTGTTGACTACCCGGAGGATGGAAGTATATTTCCTCCCGAGTTCCCACCGCCCACCTTCCTTTGGCGGGATGACAGCCACGCCGATCTCTGGTTGATTAAGGCTCAGTTTGCGGACGGCTCGCCGGGAATCGAGGCCAGGTCAGCCGGGGAACCGATGCGGGTTGGAGATATCGACCCCCGATGCGTAGCGCCGACCAACGAGTTGCCGAAGCTGACAGCCGAGCAGGCGGCTGCCCACACCTGGACGCCTGATAATGAGACCTGGGCGCGTATTAAGGCGCACTCCCGCAACCGCCCGGCCGCGATCACGATCACCGGCTACCGAAAGCAAGATCCCGCGAACGCGGTTTCGGTTGGCAGGGTCAATATCCAGACATCGACGGACGAAGTCGGGGCTCCGATTTTTTACAGGGACGTGCCCCTGATGCCGGCCGCTACGGAAAAAGGGGTCATCAAGCCGCTGGTTGCGGAGGCGATCCCGCTCATCGCCTGGAGACTGCGCGATGTCCGGGAACCACGCAGTCGGCTTTTGATGGAAAATCTTCCCACCTGTGCCAACTGCCACTCGGTATCCCGTGACGGCAAGACGCTGGGCATGGACGTGGACGGCCCGCAGAATGACAAGGGATTGTATGCGCTTTCTACCGTTGAGGCGCACACGTCGATCCGAAACGAAGACGTGATTACCTGGAAGAACGTGTACCAGGGCAGGCTGGGGGGCCGGCTGCGCGTTGGTTTCATGTCGCAGGTTTCGCCCGACGGTCAGTTTGTCATCACGACAATAAACGATCCCGGAGTCTCTCAAACGGAGAGCCAGCGGCGTGCTAACCCGCAAGACCTGGTCGGCAACTATTTCGTCACGAACTTCAAAGACTACCGGTTCGGTCAGGTCTTCTACCCGACGCGTGGCATCCTGGCCTGGTACAGCCGGGCAACCGGGCAACTCCGGCCACTCCCCGGCGCCGATGACCCGGAGTTCGTCCACACGGGCGCAACCTGGAGCACGGACGGCTCCTACCTGGTGTTCTCGCGGGCGAAAGCCAGGGAGTCCTATCCGCCAGGCGCCAAGGTGGCCGAATACGCCAACGACCCGAACGAGACGCAGATCCAGTACGACTTGTATCGAATGCCGTTCAATGGCGGCAAAGGCGGCCGGCCGGAACCGCTGGCCGGTGCTTCGTCGAACGGAATGAGCAACAGCTTCCCCAAGATTTCGCCCGATGGCCGCTGGATTGTCTTCGTGCAATGCCGAAACGGCCAGCTGATGCGTCCCGACAGCCAGCTCTACATCATCCCGGCAGCGGGCGGTGAGGCCCGGCGAATGCGCTGCAACACGAAGCTGATGAACTCATGGCACAGCTTCTCGCCGAATGGCCGCTGGTTAGTCTTCTCCTCGAAGAGCCGTTCGCCCTATACGCAGATGTTTCTCACGCACTTGGATGAGAACGGCCAGGACAGCCCCGCGATATTGATAGAGAACACCACCGCGGCAAACCGAGCGGTGAACATTCCGGAATTCCTTCCGGTCCCACCCGGGGGGCTCGTCAAAATGGACGCGCCGGCCACTGACTTCTGTCGGCTTTTCGACGTTGCTGCGGAGATGGTCGAGGATGGCGAGTTTGAAAAAGCGATTCCCGAGCTCAGACGGGCGTTGGAGCTCAACCCCGAAGATGTCCGATCCCACAACAAGCTTGGCATTGCCTTGGCGGGTGTGGGACGTATCGATGAGGCAATGGCCGAGTACCAGAAGGCCCTGGCGCTCGATCCTGACTTTGCGGACGCCCATATGAAGCTGGGGATGGCCATGGCCCGCCAAGGCAGGATACAGGAAGCCAAGCAGCAAATCGAGAAAGCGCTCGAGCTGTTTCCCGACAGCGCCGAGGCGCACAGCAATCTGGCGGCTCTTCTGGTAGGCGAAGGTCGATTCGCCGACGCGATCGGCCATTGCGAGAAGGCCTTGTCGATCAGGCCGGAATACCCCGGCGCCCACGCGAACCTCGGGATAGCCCTCGTCCAGACGGGAAACCGGGAAGGTGCCCTGCCTCATTTCGAAAAAGCCCTCGCGGGTGAGCCTGATTTTCCCGAAATCCATCTTCATCTCGGGCGGCTTCTGGCTGAAATGCAGAGGTTCGACGAGGCGATCCCTCATTTGGAGAAGGCGTTGGAGGCAACGCCGGACTCAGCCCCTCTTCGCTACAATCTGGCTCGGCTTCTGGCTGCAAAAGGGAGTTTCGACACGGCTATCCCGCACTTTGAAAAAGTAGTCCAGATGGCTCCCGATTTCGGGCCGGCCCGCCGTGACCTGATGATCGCGCTTGGCCGTCTAGCCCGGATCCGGGCGACCAGTTCAGACGCCTCCTTGCGAAACGGTGCGGAAGCCGTCGCCTTGGCGGAACGGGCGGTTCAGCTGTCAGGAGGGCAGGACGCTCTCCTCCTTGATACGCTAAGCGTCGCTTACGCGGAGGCGGGCCGCTTTCAGGAGGCCATCCAGACCGCGCGCCGGGCGCTGGACTTGGCCAGGCAGCAGAACAATCAGGCGCTCGTGTCGGCGATCCCGGGCCGGATCGCCGCATACGAAGCCGGCAAGCCCGTGCGGGAGTAGCGCAGGCTTCAGTATTCCAGACTGCCCGCGTGCATCAGCCTGGCCGTGTTCCAGGTCACGAAGACCTTGTGTTCCACTCCCGGTACCATGAGCTCGAACACGAGCTCCTTGTCTGCCGCCGTGAGCAAAGGTTGTCCACTGACGAGGCGGGGGAAGACGAACTTGGCGCCCATCCCGTCGCCGCTTGGCGGAACGTAGTCGGTCACCTCAATTCGACCGAGTCGTGCCGTTATCAGATAGGCCCGCTGCTTCAGAGACGCCGCAGTGGCGGTCGCCAGCTGCCGGTTGACCTCAATCGGCATCTCCCTCGTATTGCTCGCGAAATCGAGCGATACGACCACGCGATTGCTGACATCAAGATTAAGCAGACGGGCGAGGCGGTCGTCCCAGGCTCTCTGTTGTTCGGCCGGCAGCTTGTCGTAGCCGTTCTGGAGTTGCCGCATGCGGGCATAACCCTGCCTGACCACCGGAGCGGAAAACAGGCGGACGGAATAAGCGTGCAGGATCTCTTTTTCCCCCGTGATCCCGGTCTGTTGGTCCAGCCCGTGGCCCCGCGGCTCGTTCCGGTTGCGGTTGGAGGGAACGACGACCCTGTCCGGGATCGCCCCGGACTCCTGAAGAACGTTGCCGAGCGTCATCGTCCGGCACCAGGGCGAATCCTCAAGCAGGCTGGAGACCTGCCTGGCGTTCCACTCGCTGAACTGCTTTTCCCAGGTCTTGTCATCTGCTGCAATACTGAAGGATAGGAAAAAGACCAGGAAGGCGAACTTCATGAAGGCGCGCATGGCGCCTAGTTTAGCCGCACTCCAGGCTCGGAGCCAGCGATTTGACGGGCACGAACGCGGGCCAGGCACCGACAAACGCAGACGTGAAGAGGAATCGTCCGTGTTCGAGCGCGTTCGATTGAGGGCAGCCGGGCGAAAATCCCTTCATCGTTAGCCGAAGTGCCGCTCTGCGCGTAAACTGACAGCAGACATGCGGAAGCGGCAGGCGCAGCTTTACAAGGTTATCTTCGAGTCTGACACACGAGCAGGAAGGGCCTTCGATGTGGTCCTTTTGATCTGCATCCTGGCCAGCGTGCTGGTCGTGATGCTTGATAGTGTCGAATCGGTGAGGGCCGAGTACGGCCCGGCATTGTACCTGTTGGAATGGTTCTTTACCGTGCTTTTCACGATCGAGTATGTTCTCCGCTTGTTAGCCGTCGGCAGGCCGATCCGCTATGCCCGGAGCTTTTTTGGGGTTGTCGATCTGGTCGCTATCGTTCCAACCTATCTGAGCCTGGTCCTTCCCGAGACGCGGTACCTCCTGGTAGTTCGTGTGCTGCGCATGCTCCGCATCTTTCGTATCTTCAAACTCGCGGAATACCTGAATCAGGCCGATGTTATCATTCGCGCCCTTCGAACCGCCCTTCCCAAAATTATCGTCTTCCTGTTCGCCGTCATGACAGCGGTCGTCATCATCGGTTCCTTGATGTATGTCATCGAGGGGGCGGAGAACGGCTTCACGAATATCCCGCAGAGTGTTTACTGGGCCATCGTCACTCTGACGACGGTCGGATATGGTGACATGTCTCCCCAGACAGCGCTCGGCCGGACCCTGGCCTCGATTGTCATGATTCTCGGCTATGGCATCATTGCCGTGCCGACGGGTATTGTCACCGTCGAATTGACGCGGACGCCCGCGAGAGAGATTTCGCCGAGAACTTGCCCGGGATGCGGCCGGGAAGGCCATGACCTCGATGCGAAGCACTGCAAGCTCTGTGGAATGGCGCTCTAATTCAAGCCGGCCGTTCGTGGAAGGACCGACTTTCAGGCGGCGGGATCTTTCGGTAGACTTATCAACCTCAGGGAGCTTCTAATGCCAGAAAACTCGGATCAGAAACGCGAATTCCTCCGTCACACTGTCGCGACTCTCGCGTATCGAGGCCGCAAGGCACTCACGGGAGTGGAACCCGGTTTCGCCACCTGGCGGCCCGGGCCGGCGAGCAGGGCACCCGTCGAAATCCTGGCGCATATCGGCGACCTTCTGGACTGGGCATTATGGCTTTGTCGCGGGCAACACGTTTGGCGCGAGTCCATTCCCCTGCCGTGGGATGACGAAGTGAAGCGACTTTTCGACGCGCTTCTCGCACTTGACCGTTTCCTGGCTTCTGCCGAACCGCTTGGCTTTCCTGCCGAGCGCCTTTTTCAGGGACCCGTAGCCGATGCTTTGACTCATATCGGCCAGATTTCGATGTGCCGCCGCCTGGCCGGTGCGCCGCCGGTTCGGGGTGAAAACTACTTTAAGGCGGAAATCTCCGCCGGGCGAGTCGGGCTCGAGCAGGCGCCGGCGATTCGCGAATTTGACTGAATACATTCGGCAACACTTCTTGAGCGGCGAAAGGAGAAACTCGATGGCAGAAGTGATCGTAGTGGCAAGAATCAAGGCTAAACCCGAAGCGGCGGGAAAGGTCCGGGCGGAGCTGCTGAAGCTCATTCCTCCCACCCGGCAAGGGGACGAAGGATGCATCTACTACGACCTGCACCAGGACCAAAGCGACCCCACCCTTTTCTACTTTCTCGAAAAATGGGAAAGCAACGAGCTGCTGGACAAGCACCTGGAGACCGAGCATCTGCGGGCTTTTGGCGATGCCACTGACGGTCTCGTCTCGGAGCTCGACATCAATCGCCTGACCAAGATCGCCTGAGTCCCGAACTATGCTCCCGCCGAAAACTGTGTCCCGCCGGGCGCAACTCGCCCTGGAAACACTTTTTGGGCATCGGCAGGACGATGAAAAGGAGACTGCCATGGAACGATTGTTAAGGCTCTTCGGCGTTCGTCGTTTCTCCTTGGTATGGGCGGCACTTGCCGTCACTCTGCCTTCTCTGGCCGCGGCCGCCGTCGCGCAAGCGCCGGCCACCGGGGAGGCACGAGTCATGATCGTGCTGGACGCGTCCGGCAGCATGTGGGCTCAGATCGCCGGCAAAACCAAGATCGAAGTCGCTCGCGAGGCATTGGCCGAGCTGCTTCGAGGCTGGGATCCGAAGATCGAGGTCGGGCTCATGGCGTACGGTCACAGGCGAAAGGGGGACTGCGCTGATATTGAAGTCGTGTCGCCGGCTGCCCCGCTCGATGCCGCCCGCCTGACCAAACTGGTCAACGGGATCAAGCCCAACGGGATGACCCCTCTTTCCGCCGCCGTCCGTCAGGCGGCACAATCGTTGAAATTCAACCAGCAGCGCGCGACCGTGATCCTGATCAGCGATGGTATTGAGACGTGCAATGCGGATCCCTGCGAGGTCGGCGCCGAACTGGAGAAGCTCGGTATCGAATTCACCACTCACGTGATCGGTTTTGACGTCCAGCGTCAAGACGAAGGCGGATTGCGCTGCCTGGCCAATGCCACAGGCGGCCGATACTTCAGGGCCACCGACGCCGCTGCCTTGCGTGAATCGTTGCGCGCGGCCAAGACCGAGCTGAGCGCGAAACCGGCGCCAAAGCCGGAACCGGCTGCCGCGACGACGCCTCCGCCGAAGGCGAGCTTGATGGCGCCTGCTTCGGTCACCGCGGGTTTGTCCGTTTCGGTCGGATGGACGGGACCCAACGGCAAAGACGATTATGTGGGCTTTGCCAAGCCGGGGGATCCGAGCCCCGGTGGTAACCGGATCGAAACCTCGGCCGGTAATCCGCTTCCGATGAGGGCACCCGAACGTCCTGGTCTCTACGAGCTGGTTTACATGCAAGGCGGGCCGGTGCGGCCCCTCGCGCGCCGTCCGATTCAGGTGACACCAGCAAAGGCAACGCTGGAAGCTGTGGAGACAGTCACGCTCGGGCGCACCGTGGATGTGAAGTGGACAGGACCGAACGGGCCTAAGGACTACATCACGGTGGTCAAGCCCGACGCTAAAAACGACGAGTACGGCTCTTATTCTGACACCTCAAGAGGCTCTCCGGCGAAGATCCGAGTCCCGGACAAAGCCGGGACATACGAACTTCGGTACATTACAGGGGGGGAATTTGCCGTCCTCGCTCGGCGGACCGTGATCGCCTTGCCGGCTGAAACTTCAATTGACGCTCCGGCGTCGGCCCCGGCCGGTTCCCGCGTCAAGGTCGGCTGGAACGGCCCGAACAATCAGGGCGACTTCATCACCGTAGTGAAACCGGACGCCCCCAGTGGCGCGTACTTGAGCTATTTCGACACCGCACAGACCGCGCCCGGCGCCGGGTTGCTCCATATGCCGGAGGAGGCCGGAACGTATGAGGTTCGGTATGTGACCGCGCAGTCCGCACAGATTCTGGCCCGCCGACCCATCGTCGTGCAGCCCGTGAGCGCCTCGCTCCTGGTGCCGGCCTCCGCTCCCGCCGGGTCGATGGTTCCGATCCGCTGGACGGGTCCGAACAACGAGAACGATTTCATTACCATTGTGTCTCCCGATGCTCCTCCGGGTGCCTACAAGAACTACTTCTACACGGATCGTACGGCGCCCGCGGCAGGCAGCGTGGCGCTTCCGATCGTCGCTGGGAGCTATGAGGCCCGCTACGTGACCGGCCAGAAAAACGTTGTGTTGGCGCGAGCGGCCATCAAGGCCCTTCCGGTGACAGTCACTCTGCAGGCGCCTGAGACCGCGCGCGTGGGCTCTTCGGTCACGGTGATCTGGACCGGCCCAAACTACGAGGGAGACTACATCACAATCGTCGAAGCCAGCGCCGTTCAAGGCGCCTACCTGTCGTATTTCAATACCAAGGGTCTCCAACCTGCGAACGCCGTGCTAAAGTTGCCGGCCAAGCCCGGCGCCTATGAGATTCGCTATGTCGCAGGCGACGGCGCCGAAATCCTGGCGCGGCGCAAGATCCAGCTGACGCCTTGAAAGGCAAAAGGACCTTCAAGGACCTCAAAGACCTCAAGGACCCCAAAGACCTCAAGG
>RPQK01000311.1 GCA_003819755.1 Acidobacteriota bacterium
CTAAGATGGCTTCACGCAAGGAATGTTCGACCTGGTCATAGATCTTTTCGGGGTGCTCGATTCCCTTGGAGTAAAGGGCGTACATGAAATAGATACAGACGCCCGTGTGGTAGACCTGCGTGATCCGATAGGAGATGTAAAACTTTCCCGGAAGCTTGAATTCCTTGTGTTTCTCGGTCATTCGCCGTTCGACCGCCTCGCAGACCGGCTTGATCCGTGACCACGGGACGGAAGTTTCGAATGTCTCGCCGATAACGTGGAATTTCGAAACGAAATCCCGGATGTACGCGATTGCGTAGGTGAGCATGTAGCCGCGCTGCCCGGCGTCCGCCCCCGCCGGCATCCCGTTGTACTTCTTCGCGAGTCGGTACAGATGCTTTTGCTGATAGGCCACCTCGGCCTGGCTGCCCTCCATGACGAGGGTGGCGGCAACCATGCGATGTGGGTCGAAACCCTTGACCTTGACGACGAAGAACTTCTTGATTCGGTCAAGGGTAGCCTGAACAGCGCTGTCGGTTCGTCCCTTTAGAGCCAGCCCAAAACGAAACTGGATGTTGTCCACCAAACGGATACTCGCTGGAAGGAGTCCGGAGTGGGCCAGTTCGTACAGATAACGCGTCCCTTGTTCTATGTCGGGGAAAACCAGCGACCCGAACTTCGTGACCTCAGGCAAAGCGTGCACCTTGATGACCGCCTTGGTGATGAGCCCCAGGTTCCCTTCGTTGCCGAATAGCAGGTTTTGCGGCTGCATCCCGATCGAAGCTCGGCAAAGCGGAGCGACCTGTTCAATGACTCCCTCGGGCGTCACGAGGGTGATGTTCTCGATGATCTGTTCGATGTTGCCGTAGCGGTTCTTTTTCATCCCGCTGGCGTTGGTCGCAATCCAGCCGCCAAGGGTTGAGAACTCGATGCTGTCCGGCTCATGGCCGCAGATCAGCCCGTGCTTCGCCAGCTCTTCTTCCAGTGCTGTTCCGACGATTCCCGCCTGGACGCAGGCCCGGAGGTTTTCGCGGTCGATCCATTCGATCTTATTCATTCTCCGCATGTCGACGGAGACAATCATCCTTTTCTCACTGGCCGGCAGCTTAAGCGCACAGCTCACGCTCGTCCCTCCGCCGTAGGGAACCAGGCAGACGTCGTGTTCCTTGGCCAGGCGGATGATCTTCTTCGCATCCTCCTCCGACTCGCAATAAAAAACCATGTCCGCAAACCGCTCGAGCCGGCCGTAGAGGACTTGGTAGACTTCGTCGGTCGTTGTCTGGCCGTGACTGTGAAGGAGGCGTTGACGTTCGTCAAAGCTGTGCCGCCCTGCTGGAAATTGCGTCTGTACGGCGACACAGAAGCCCCGGTTGAGGATCGGAGGGTCGATCGGCTTTTTTGATAGTTCCTGCTTCACGTCGTGGATATCGAGATTGATACCGAGCACCTCTTCCACGTAAGGGAGGAGGTCCGGCATCCGGTATCCCGACAGGTTGTACCGTCTTCCGGTTAGCTCGACCGTACGGTCTTCATGAACGACAAACTCGGTGTCGGCAAAGCCCCATTTATGGTCCCACGGCGTGTTGTCTGGAACCGCAGGTTTCAAGGCACTCTTATCCGGCATTCCTGGCCCTCCAAAGCATCCGATGATTCTAGGGATGCAGGTGGAGGGAGTCAACATTGACGGTTCACCGTTCAGCGTTCAGCGTTCACCGTTCCCCGGCTCAGCGTTCGCCGCCCTGTGCCCCAAGCCCCGAAACCTGGAACGGTGAACGCTGAACGGCTGAACGCTGAACGGTGAACGGTGAACGCTGAACGCTGAACGGGTCAGGCCGTCTCGACGGGGATTGGGGGCGGAATAATTACCGTGCCCGCTTCCGAACTTATTGGGGTGCGAACGATGGAAATCACGGTCATGTCGTCGTGTGGACGGTTGTCACCGCAATGGCGGATTACGTCTCTGACCAACCGGTCAAAGAAGAGTCCCTGGTCCAGTCCCGCGCAATTCTGAAGAAACTGGGCCAGCCTTTCTTCACTGTATTCCTGCTCTTTCAGATTCGCGGCTTCCGGTATTCCATCCGTGAATAACAGGAGATGATCCCAGGTTCCCAGGCATACTCGCTCAGCACTGTAGCCCGGGTCCTCCAAGACACCGAGGACCATGGAGGTGGAGGCAAGACGCTCCATTCTCCGATCACTGCGGAGCAGAAACGGGGCATTGTGACCGGCATTCACGTAAAGAAGCTCTCCGGTCGTGCAGTCGAGCTCGGTGTAAAAGAGAGTAACGAAGGTGTTGCCGGGGATGCTGCCGCAAAGATAGGCGTTAAGCTTGGCGATCAGATCGGCCCCGCGATGTCCGGCGCTGATAAGGGTGCGCAGACTCCCTTGAAGTAAAGCCATGAGCAGGGCCGCGGGCATTCCCTTGCCGGCCACATCCCCGATCACAAGTGCAAAACGGTCGGGAGACCCGAGATCAATGAAATCGCAGTAATCGCCTCCCACGGTGTTGGCCGGCCGCATTCGGCAGCAGATGCGGAAACCGGTGCGCTCGTACAGCCCGGACGCGACCAGGCCGGCTTGAATTTCACGGGCGATCTCGAGATCTGCCTTCAGACCGAGCTTGTCGCGAAGCTCCATCAACAAAAGGAAACCCAGAATCAAGACCGAGGCGAGCCAGAATGGATTGGCGGCGGCGGTGCTTATGCTGATCCGAGTTCCATCCTCCCGCCCGGCTTGGTAGGAAACCCTCGGAATGAGACCCAACAGGAAACAAAAGCAGGCGAGTGCGAAAGCTATTCGTCGCGGCGGACTCAGCTGATAGGCCAGGGCAATGAAGATGCGCGAGGCGATCTCCGGGTAACGCCGATACCAGGGAAGGGACTCCAGAGCTTTGAAATCGATGTTGCGCGTGAAAAAGCGGAAAGCAGCCTTCGGATCTCGCGCAAAAAGATCCCGCAGGCCCTCTTGCGTCACATCCTTCGTGAAAAGATGGTAAAGGCTCTGGGAGACAGAGGTTATCGTGCCGGGCTTGCGACCGGCAAACGCCCCTGTCACTTGCGCCTCGAACTTCTCAGTGAAGGCCGCGAAGCGAGACTGCTGGCTGTCGGCTTTAGGGGGCGTGCTCATGGTAACGACAGCCGGAATTTTACAGGAAAGGCCACGATGGTAACAATAATGATGGCTGGCCGGAGGAAAGGACCTCAGGGACCACAAGGATCTAAGGGACGACCTTCGTTGAGCTCCTTGAGGTCCTTGAGGTCCTTGAGGTCCTTGAGGTCTTTGAGGTCTTTTAAGCTTGAGGGTCAGCCGCCAGGGCGGCACGGGCGGCGGGGTCCGGCAGACGATTTGTCATGATCGCCCAGCCCCAGAAAATGGCGGTCGTCGAGCTGAGCAAGCCGGAGACGGCGCCGATCAGGCGGGGGTTGTAGTATTGCGAGGCAATGCCAGCCAGGGCCATCGAGAAGAGCATCGTAGCCCACACCATCGACTCATTAGTCGCAAACACGCGCCCTCGGAATTCATCCGGGACGTACCTCAGCAACTGGGAGTAGTTGAGAACGGAGCTGACGGCGACAGCAGCACGAGACAAGGCAATGAAGATCAGGGCCAGGGTGAAGCTCTGCATTTGACTGAAAATCACGTAAGCGCCGCCATGGACCACGTAGCAGACGACAATAGTCCAGGTATAGGTTTTGAACCGTATCCTGGCCCCGATCCAATAGCCGAGTGTCCCGCCGAGCAAAAGCCCTATCCCGGCCGATCCCCAGATGGTAGCTATTCCAGCAGCGCCTCGATGAAAGACGAGTTCTCCGAAGAGCGTGAAGAGGATTTGAGCTGCGCCTCCGCCTGTGGCCCACCCTACGCCGATGAGAGCGATGCCGAGGACCAGGGGATTCGACCGCATGTAATTGAGGGCGCGCGAGTAGTCGCCCCACGGCCTGAGAATCCCGCCAGGCGGATGGAGGTGTCGAGCTCTGAAGCCGGCCGGGGTCTTCAAAAGCCATATACAGACGCCGGAAACCAGGAAAGACAAGGCGTTCGCGATAAACGCGGCTGGGAAGCCGAACCGGCTTACGATCGCTCCGGCCGTGAAAGTGCCGATGATCAGTGAGATCCACTGGGTGGTTTGCGTAAGCGACGTCGCGGCGTGCAGCTCTTCCTCACTGGCGATCCTCGGGAGAATGGCCGACCGGCCGGCGGTAAAGAATGGAGAGGCGAACATCAGGATCGCGCTCAAGAGATAGAGAAGCCACGTGTTCTGGTTGGCGAGGGTAACCACAAAACCCAGGGCGACCAGGCAGCGGATCAGATCGCTTGCGATCATGATCTTCCGACGGTCCCACCGATCGAGGAAAACGCCGGCGAGGGGTCCGGCCACGATGGCGGGGATCGCCCTGGACAGCATTACACCGCTGACGACAAGTCCCGGTCCTTCGTAACGAAGCGCCAGGGTGAAAACGGCGATGTTATTGAAATGGTCGCCGATTTCACTGACCACCTGGCCTGTCCAGACATAGCGATAATTGCGGTTGCGGCGTACGAGATCGAGGAAGCCGATCATGTGAGAGTCAGTTTAGACTACCAGACGTGGAATTGTTTTGACAGGATCAACAGGATGAGCAGGATCTCAAAAAGAATCCTGTTAATCCTGTTAATCCTGTCAAAAAGATGCGATTCTTCCCGCATGAAAGATCGGGTTTCTCGCAGGGACTTTCTGGCTGACGCTTCACTGCTGGCTGCCGCCGGAGCTTCGGCTAATTTGATGGCTCAGAACAATCTGCGGCCGAACATTCTCTGGATCACGAGCGAAGACAACGGACCCCACCTTGGTTGCTACGGGGACACCTTTGCCACAACTCCTCATCTGGACCGCCTGGCCGCCAAGGGAATGATCTACCTTAAAGCCTGGTCGAATGCGCCCGTTTGTGCGCCTGCCCGAACCACCATCATTACCGGCATGTACCCGCCTTCCACCGGGTCTGAACACATGCGCAGCATGATCCCCCTGCCTGCGGGGATGAAGATGTTTCCGCAGTTCCTCCGTGAGGCCGGTTATTACTGCACGAACAATAGCAAGGAAGACTACAACCTTCAGAAACCAGGCCAGGTATGGGACGAGTCCAGTACGCGAGCTCACTGGCGAAACCGGAAACCCGGTCAGCCTTTTTTCGCCGTCTTCAACTTTACCGAAACGCACGAGAGCCAGATTCGGAAACGTCCGCACAAGGCGGTGCACGACCCGGCCCAAGTGCGGGTTCCGGCGTACCACCCGGATCATTCGGCAGTCAGGCAGGATTGGGCTCAGTACTACGACAAAATGACCGAAATGGATGCTCTCGCCGGGAAAATCCTCGCGGAGTTGGAGCAGGACGGGCTGCAAGAAGATACGATCGTCTTCTATTACGGCGATCATGGCCCGGGAATGCCCCGAAGCAAGAGATGGCCCTACAACAGCGGACTGCGGGTCCCGATCATTGTCCATATTCCTGAAAAATTCAAGCGGCTGGCACCGCCGGACTACCGGCCAGGCGGCCGATCAGAACGGTTAGTCGGCTTCGTCGACCTGGCCCCAACCGTGCTCAGCCTGGCGGGGATCAAGCCTCCCGACCACATCCAAGGCCACGCGTTTATGGGGGCTTTTGCTGACCGTCCCCAATCGTTTCTGTTTGGCTTTCGCGGCCGCATGGACGAGCGTTATGACATGGTGCGCACTGTCCGTGAAAAGCGTTATGTGTATATCCGCAACTTCATGCCTCACAAGATTTACGGGCAGTATCCGAACTACATGTTCCAGACGCCGACCACCAGGGTGTGGAAGGAGCTCTACGACCAGGGAAAACTGAATCCCGCGCAAAGAGCTTTCTGGGAACCAAAGCCGCCCGAAGAGCTGTATGACCTCCAGGGGGACCCGGATGAGGTGCACAATCTCGCCAAGGACCCAAAATACCGCCAGATTCTGGAGAATCTGCGTGGGGAACAGCGGAAGCTGGCCTTGCGGATCCGCGATGTCGGTTTCCTTGCCGAGGCTGAAATGCACCGGCGGGCAGAAGGAAAAACACCCTACGAGATCGGACACGATTCAGGTTTTCCGCTGGAACGGATCGTACAGACGGCCGAGCAGGCTTCGTCGCTGTCTCGGGAAGCGACGCCGAGGCTCGCGGCTCTCATTGGGGACTCGGACAGCGGCGTTCGCTACTGGGCGACACTCGGGATTTTGATGCGGGGCGCCGAATCCGTGACCGCGTGTCAGGAACAACTGCGGAAAGCCCTCGCCGGTGACGCGTCACCCTCCGTGAAAATAGTCGCTGCCCTGGCTCTTGGACTCTACGGCAAGCCGGACGACCTGGAAAGGTGTCTCCCGGTTCTCCTCGATTTTGCCCACGTTCAAAAGCACGGCGTCTACGCCGCCATCGCCGCGCTCAATGCGCTCGACGAGTTGGATTCTAAGGTCCCTGGTATCAAGGCAACGATTCAGGCTTTGCCGAAAGAGAATCCACAACTCGATCCTCGTCTTAGAGAATATCCGCTCAGGCTCCAGGAGAAGATCCTGGCGGATCTGGGGGCAGAGACTTAGGCATCCTCGGCACAGTGACTACTGGTTTTCCCGTCGCAGCGTCCTGAACGTGATCGAGTACCGCAGTTCCTTGGTCGGCGGGATGCTGTGCTGCCACTGGTTACGGGCGACGCCGGAAAGTACGTATAGCGACCGAGGTTCGACGACCAGCTCTGCCGTCTGGCGTTCTGACCCCCTGCCTTTTTGAAAGCGTAAACGACAGGAGCCGGCGAGAGAAACCGCCAGGACCACCCCGAAGGCCGGCGCATCCCGATGCCAGCCTATCGTCGCCCCTGCGGAATACTCCGTCAGCAAAGCCTCACCAAGCTCATCAGGCTGCACTTCAACCGTCCTTGCGGCCCGCTCGCGGATCGGAAGCAAGAACTCAGGGATCGGAGGTCCGGGGGTGATCTTGAACGACTCGTAACCGTACAGCCAGCCGTAATGGATGACCCGCCTCCGCGCCGTAACTCCGTGCATCGTAAGGGTCGAGAACTCGAGGCGCGCGATATCCGCGAGCAACGCCTTCTCCTCGTCTGCGGTCATAAAGTCGGGCTGATAGACAAAGCCCTCCGGCAAATCCCCTTTGGTTCCCATCATTCCATTTAACCACGGGATTTGCAGATGTTGGCGGATTCTGGGAAGCTGGCTCTATGCGACTGGCTATCACTCTCCCTCTCCTGGCAATCCTCGCAGCCCCTGCCCTGGAAACGATCGGCACGATCGAGAGACTCGATTCGCAATTCGACCGCCTTGTCCCAAAGGAAGCGGTGCTCGAAAAGGTGGCCCAGGGATTCGAATGGTCGGAGGGCCCGGTCTGGCTCAGGCAGGGGAAATTTCTTCTTTTCTCCGATATTCCGAATAACGTAATCGTGAAGTGGGAGGAAGGGAAGGGCACCAGTGAATTCCTGAAACCGAGCGGCTATACCGGGTCGGGGAGCGGCAGCAAGGAGCCTGGATCGAACGGGCTCGCTTTGGACAACCAGGGCCGGTTGATCATCTGCCAGCACGGGGACCGACAGATTGCCCGGTTGGAAAAGGACGGCCGCAAGACCGTCCTGGCGGCACGCTACGATGGCAAGAGATTCAACAGTCCCAACGACCTCGTTGTCCGGTCGAACGGCGATATCTACTTCACCGATCCACCGTATGGCCTGCTGAAGCTTAATGACGATCCGGCCAAGGAACTCGACTTCAACGGTGTCTACCGGCTGTCTCGAGATGGAAAGTTGACCCTGTTGACCAGGGAGATGAGTTTCCCCAATGGGATTGCTTTTTCTCCTGACGAGAAGACGCTCTACGTGGCGAATTCCGATCCGAAACGTGCTATCTGGATGGCGTTCGATGTAGCAGCGGACGGCCTCAAGAACGGCCGGGTTTTCTTTGACGCAACTCCCTGGGTTGGCCGCTATAAGGGTCTTCCGGACGGGATGAAAGTTGATCGGAACGGCTTCGTTTTTGCCACCGGCCCGGGGGGAGTGAATGTTTTCTCGCCCCAAGGAAAGCATCTTGGCCGCATCAATCCGGGTGAGGCGACCGCGAACTGCGGCTGGGGCGATGATGGGTCGACCCTCTACATCACCGCGGACATGTATCTGTGCCGGCTGAAGACGGCTACGAAGGGGTTGGGGTTCTAGTAGGTTATCCACGAATTACACGAATGATTCATTCGTGTAATTCGTGTTACAACCCGTAACACTTGATCGCGCCGCGCGTGCAAGTTTGGTTCTGCGCGGCTGTAATTAGTAGTGATATTTGAATTTGGTTCAATTTCTTTCAACCGGCTTTTGTCAGATGTTCGAGGGTGGCGGCA
>RPQK01000312.1 GCA_003819755.1 Acidobacteriota bacterium
CGGTCTTTCCCACTGCCCTCTTCCCGCATTTCTGCTATCGTATTAGGCGATGGGGCGCCGTTTACATCTTGTTAATCAGTTGGTCGGTCAATATCCGGATATCCCTTTTGAAGCGATTTACAAGGAAGACATCCTTCGGTCAGGGCTAGCGTTTTCCGAGGATGCTCTGCGCATCGCTTCCGGCTATAAGCCTAAAGCGTATTTCATCTTCTCCTTCGACCTCGTGCCGATTTCCGAGATGAGGCAGGGCGAGCACCTGCGCGCGCCCGAGGAGATATGCCTGATCAGCGGCAGGCTATCCTTTCGACGGACGATCGTCTCGGTCCGGTTGAATCCTAACTCTCCCTACAAAATCGATATGTCGGGAGACGGCCGCATGTTGCTCTTTCTCGATGACATTGAGGTCTGTGAGGTCGAGTTCCAGAAAACGCCGGAGTATTACTGGAAGCGGTTGAAGAACGGCAAGCCTATTACCGATATCGCGCCGACGATCGAATGGGGATATCTGCTGTACCTCACCATTTTTCGAATCTGTCAGTATTTCGGCCGGAATGAAGAATGCCAATTCTGCGATATCAACGAGAATTTCCGGCAGCAGAAGAAGACCGGCAGGTCTTACACGACGGTGAAGTCGGTCGCGGAGATCCTCGAGGCGTTGGAAATCATCGCCGAGAACGACACCGAGATCCAGGCGTACACGGTCACCGGTGGCAGCATCACCAGCCAGCTGAACGGCCAAAACGAGACCGACTTTTACCTGCAATATCCGCGCGCGATTGAACGCCAATTCCCAGGCCGGTGGATCAGCAAAGTCGTGGTGCAGGCGCTGCCCAAAGAGCAGGTGCAGCGGCTCCGCGACGCCGGGGTCCAGATTTACCACCCGAACTACGAAGTCTGGGACGAGCGCCTGTTCAAGCTGCTGTGCCCCGGAAAGAGCCGCTATATCGGCCATGAACAATGGGTGCAACGAATTCTTGACGCCGCCGAGATCTTCGGGCCGTCCCATGTCATCCCGAATTTTGTCGCCGGCGTGGAAATGGCCCGCCCGATGGGTTTCCCGAACGTTGACAGGGCGCTAACCTCGACCGCTGAAGGCCTCGAGTTCTTCATGTCCCGCAAGATTGTCCCCCGCTTCACAACCTGGTGCCCGGAGCCTCTGAGCCTCCTTGGAAAGGCCAATCCCGAAGGAGCGCCGCTTGAATATCATGTTCGGCTGCTGCGGACCTGGCGTGACATCCATGCCAAGCACAAACTGCCTCCCCCGCCCGGATATGGAGAACCAGGAATAGGACGGGCGGTGTTCTCCGTCTCGGCCTTCATGGACGTCATCCCGTCCGTGATCACGGCATCCTAGTGAAAAAATGACATGCTTAGACCAGCACTTCTCGTTCTGCTCGTCGCCTCTTCTGTGGCTGCGCTGACCGGGTTCCGGACTCGCGCCCAAAGCGAGCCGGCCAGCCGCCCGGGGAGCGAGTTCTTTCCGTTCTCCGTCTGGTACTCCGGCGGCAAGGCCCGCGCACCCATGCTTGAAACCATTGACGCCACCAGCCGTGAGCGGTGGAAGCGGGATCTGGAACAGATCAAGCAGCAGGGCTTTAACACGGTCAGAACCTGGATCGAGTGGACGGCGTGCGAGCCCCGCCCGGGACAGTACAACTTCGACAACTTGAAGCTTCTGTCCGAGCTCGCCCAGGAAGTAGGCCTCAAGGTTATCGTCCAGGTTTACGTCGATTCGGCACCTGATTGGGTTGGGCTCCAATTCCCCGATGCTCATTTCGTCGCCCAGAGCGGCGAAAAGATACCTTCGCAATCGGCGCCCGGATACTGTTTCGACCATTCCGGCGTCCGGGAGAGAATCCTAAGCTTTTACCAGGAGGCCGCCAAGGTGGCCACCAGATATCCCAACTTCTACGGCTGGGATCTCTGGAGCGAGCCGCACATCATCAACTGGGTCATCATCGACTTCATTCCAAACGCGACCTTTTGCTACTGCCCCAGCAGCATGCAGCGGTTCAGAGGCTGGCTCGAGAAAAAATACGGGACGATCCAAGGCTTGAACACTGCCTGGTACCGGCGCTTTGAGGACTGGAAGCAGGTCGAACCGCCCCGGTTCGGGACCATACTCTCTTACACGGATTTCATCGACTGGCGATTCTTCATACAGGAGAAGCTGGCCGAAGACCTCAAATTGCGGTCGCAGGCGGTCAAGAGCGTGGACCCCACGAAAGTCACAACCAGCCATGCCGCGGTTCCGTGCCTTTTCACATCCCCGCTCTGGGGAGTGGGCGCACCCGACGACTGGCTGATGACTGAATCAGCCGATTACTTCGGCACCTCCATGTACCCGAAGCACTCGTTCCCGAAGAGCCACTGGGATCTGCAGAGGCTTTCGGTCCTGATGGACTTTGCCCGGTCAGCGGGTCGATCCCGCAACGGGTTCTACGTGGGCGAGCTGCAGGCAGGGATGGGAATAAGGGGAACCGTGGTTGGAAATCCAGTGACAGCCGAGGATCACCGGCTGTGGGCTTGGGGTTTGCTCTCTCGCGGCGCCCGGGCTATCAATGTCTATGCCTACTATCCGATGAACAGCGGCTACGAGGCGGGCGGGTACGGTTTGATCAACCTCGACGGGACCCTTACTGAGAGGAGCAAGGCCATTGGCCAGATCGCCCGCGTCGCGGGGAAGAACAGCCGGCTTTTCGTGAAAGGCATGCCGCCCAAAGCGGAGGTCGCGGCCGTCTACAACCCCCTCTCCTTTATGGTCGGGGGCGAACAGCATCTGAGTGAAGCCGGTGCCGTTCGTGACTCGGAAATCGGCATTTACCGGCCGTTCTGGCAGAGCAACGTACCGATCGATTTTGTCCATCTCAGAGATCTTGAGAAGGGCGCGCTCAAGCAGTACAAGCTGGTTTTCGTTCCCTATCCCTTGATGTTCCGCGAATCGGCTGCCCGGGCTCTCAAGGATTTCGTCACTGGCGGGGGTACCCTCGTCGTTGAGGCGAGATGCGGCTGGAACGATGATCGGGGTTACTCGCAGGATATCGTTCCCGGCTTCGGGCTGGACCAGATCTTCAAGGTGCGCGAGGGCAGACTGCAGATGCAGGAAAAGATCGAAATCCGTTTCAAGGCCGTCGACGAAAGGCTTCTGCCGGGCATCAGCGCCGGCCTCACCATAAACGGGAAGGGTATCACCGAGGAGTTGCTTCCCTACGAAGGGGCACGGGTCCTTGCGACTTTTCCCAATGGACAGGCCGCGATCACGGTCGCAGAGTCCGGCAGGGGTCGGGCGGTGGCCATGGGGTCGTTTGTCGCGATGGCCAACGGGCAGGAACAGCACCAGCCGACAGAACAGTTCTTGCTGGCCTTGGCCAGAGGGGCCGGCGTTAAGCCCCTCGTCGAGGTGAAAGGCGTCCCTCCTGGCGCTTTTCTTGAGGTTCGCACGCTGGATGCAGGCGACCAGAAAGCATTGTTCCTGTTCAACCACAGCGCGGAGAGTGTCACCGCTCAGCTGCCGTATGCCGGCGGGGTGAATCTGGAGACGGAGAAGGAAGAGTCCCTCAGTTCGGTCGCTTTGAAGCCGGGCGAGATAAGAGTATATCGGCTGAAATAAGGTTCTTTCCTAGGCTTTTGTTGTGGCCGGACTCTCCAGAGTCCGGCAGCCCGACCCGCGGTCGGGCCAAAATGGACCAGTAGCACCCGGACCGCGCCCGCCGGGCTTCAGCCCGGCTGCCGGACTCTGGAGAGTCCGGCCACGATAAAAGCCCCGTTCAACATTGATCTCGCTAGCTTCTCCGCTTCGGCTGAAACCTGGTCAGCAGTCCCCTGAGCAGATCGATATCCTCTTTCTCAAGTTGCGTCCGGGCGGCGATCCGGCGCAGTCGCTTCATGATCTTCGCAATTTGAACGTCCTCTGGGAAGTCTGTATTCCGCAGCAGGTTCTCAAGAAAGACGAGGAAGGCCTCGTTCTCCTCTACGCTGGCCTGGTGCAGCAACTGTCCCTTCTCGGTTCCATCTGAAAGGGTGACGTGCAACTCATAGGCGACGACCGCGACCGCCTGGGCCAGGTTCAGGACCGGGTAGTCCGAGCCTGTCGGTATCTCGACAAGCCAGTGACACAGGCGCAGTTCCTCGCGTGAGAGACCATTCTCCTCGGAGCCAAAGACCACGCCGATAGAAGAGGAATTGACACGTTGAGTTAATTGCCGGGCAAAGGTTCGCAAGTCGATCAGCGAAGGCTTCGTCTGCCTGAATCGGCCGGTTGTTCCGACAAGCAGACCGCATTGTCTTGAGGCGGCTTCTAGAGTTGGCAGGAAAGTCGCGCGGTCGAGAATCTGGTCGCCCTTCATGGCGTAAGCCCGCGCTTCAACTCCCACTTCACACTCAGGGGAGACTAGAACTAATTTCTCGAATCCCATGTTCTTGATTGCCCGGACCGCCGAGCCTAAATTTGAGGCAAAGCGAGTCCGGACGAGCACGAATTGGATATCGGCCTTTGTCACCATCGAAAAGGCATTGTATCAATTCCGGGCGGAGGATTTTGGGTATCGGATTGTTTAGAATAGGTAGGATTAACAGGATTTACAGGAGTAGCACGATTTCAAAAAAGTTAAGGCGAGGAGGCGGGTGTGCAACTGACTGAATTCCGTAATCAGGCTCTCATAGACTTTTCATCCGAAGAAAATCGTCGCGCGATGGAAAGCGCCCTCGTTCGGGTCCGGGGACAGCTGGGAATGGAGTATGACCTGGTCATCGGCGACGAGCGCGTTCGCTGCGAGCGCAAGTTCGAGTCGAAAAACCCTTCCCGGCCCTCGGAGGTTGTCGGAGTTTTCCAAAAAGCCACAGCGGCGCTGGTGCAAAAGGCGGTAGCTGGAGCCGAAGCGGCGTTCAATACCTGGAGTCAGAGGTCAGCTGAGGAGCGCGTTGCCTTGCTCCTGGGACTTTCAAAGATCATGCAGGAAAGGCGACTTGAGCTCGCCGCCTGGATGGTTTTCGAGGTCGGAAAATCGTGGACGGAAGCCGACGCGGACGTGGCGGAAGCAATCGATTTTTGTGAGTTCTACGCCCGTGAGGCGTTGAGAATCGGAGTTCCCCAGGAGCTCACCCCGCTCGACTCGGAGGAAAATTACCTCTACTACGTTCCACTCGGTGTCGGGCTGATCATCCCTCCCTGGAATTTTCCGTTGGCTATTCTGACCGGCATGACAACGGCAGCCGTGGTCACTGGGAATACGGCCATAGTTAAGCCTTCCAGTGATGCGCCGACCATTGCCGCGAAGCTGGTCGAGATGGTCGAGCAGGCGGGCTTTCCGCCCGGTGTGGTCAATTTCCTGACCGGAAGCGGATCCGAAGTCGGGGACGTGCTGGTCAGCCATCCGCGGGTCAGGTTTATCGCTTTCACCGGATCCCGAGAGGTGGGATTGCGGATCAACGAACTGGCCGCCAAGGTTCCCCCGGGACAGGTCTGGATCAAAAGAGCGATCCTGGAGATGGGCGGAAAGGACGCCATTGTCGTCGACACGGAGAGCAACCTCGACGAGGCTGCCGCAGGAGTCGTTGCGTCCGCCTTCGGCTTTCAGGGGCAGAAGTGTTCGGCCTGTTCCCGCGCGATCGTGCTCGAACCGGTTTACGACGATTTTCTGCATAAACTCAGACAGGCCACCGAGAAGTTGATCAAAGAGGGTGACGTCGAAAACGGCAAGGTCAATTTTGGCCCGGTGATCAACGACCGAGCCTGCGAGTCGATACTGGAATACATCCAGACCGGTCAACAAGAAGGTCGGCTGATAACGGGTGGAAGTCGGGCTCCCCGGGACGGATACTTCATTCGGCCCACGATCATCGCCGACGTGGACTCGAAGGCACGGATAGCCCAGGAGGAGATCTTCGGGCCGGTCCTTGCTGTAATCAAGGCTAAAGACTACGAAGAGGCCCTCCAGATCGCGAACGACACGCAGTATGGATTGACCGGAGCCGTCTACACCGACAACGAGGACAAGCTCGTGGAGGCATCTCGCCGATTCCATGTAGGGAATCTCTATTTGAACCGGAAGTGCACAGGCGCCCTGGTCGGCGCCCACCCCTTTGGCGGCTTCAACATGAGCGGGACAGATTCGAAGGCCGGGGGAAAGGATTACCTGCTGCTTTTCACCCAGGCCAAAGTGGTGTCGAGGAAGTTGAGGCGGTAGAAGGACCTGAAAGCACCTCAACGACCCCAATGACCTCAAGGACAACAAGGAGCCGTACCTTTGTCCTTGGGGTCCTTGAGGTCCTTGAGGTCATTTCCTGCGGCCCGCGCACGGCTTGTCACCCAACGATTTGTTAATATAAATCCTGTCGACCAAATAATACCTCTCACTAACAGACCTGCAAGGAGAACAGCGTGGGTACGACAATCAGCGAGCAAAAGGCAGGAAAACTGCCGTTGCAGCAGCGAAGCGAAATTGTTAACGACCTCAGCATCCAAGTGGCGACGGTGAACGGTTCTGGGAGTCAATCCTCGAATAACGTCCTCATGCGGTCGATTTTCCAGATGGGAATCCCGGTCAGCGGCAAGAACCTGTTTCCTTCGAACATCGCGGGGTTGCCTACCTGGTTCACCATTCGGGCCTCGAAGCACGGTTATGTCGGGCGCAAAAAGGAAATCGACATCCTGGTGGCGATGAACCCGGAGACGGCGAAGGAAGACGTGGCCACCCTCGAGCCTGGACGTGTGGTCGTCTACGAACAGAAATTGAACCTGTCGGCCCTGCGTGACGACTTGATCTTCTACCCGATCCCGTTTGCGGAACTGGCTGGTGAGGTTGTCCCGGACATCAGGCTGCGGAAACTGATTGCCAACATGATCTACGTGGGCAGCGTGGCCGCTCTTCTCGACATCGACATGGTCCAGGTGGAATCGGCGATCGGCAAGTGGTTCAAAAGCAAGCAGAAAGCGATTGATCTGAATATCAAAGCCGCGGGGCTGGGGGCAAAATACGTTCGCGAAAAGCTGATCAAGCAGGATCCGTTCCGCGTCCAGCCCATGAACCAGACGGCCGGGAAGATCATTATTGATGGCAACTCGGCCTGTGCTCTTGGCAGCATGTTTGGGGGCGTCAGTGTCGTCACCTGGTACCCGATCACGCCGTCGAGCAGCCTGTGCGAGACGCTGATGGACTACATGAAGCGCTTTCGGATCGACCCGGAGACCGGCAAGGCGACCTACGCGATTGTCCAGGCGGAGGACGAGTTGGCTGCCCTGGGAATGGCACTAGGCGCCGGGTGGGCGGGGGCCCGGTCAATGACCGCGACAGCCGGCCCCGGAATTTCGCTGATGGCCGAGTTCTCGGGACTCGCTTATTTCGCCGAGATTCCGGCGGTTGTCTTTGATGTGCAGCGAATCGGACCGAGCACGGGACTCCCGACTCGTACCTCACAAGGCGACATCATGTCCCTGTTCTACCTTTCGCACGGGGACACCAAACACGTCGTTCTTTTCCCGGCGGACATGAACGAATGTTTCCAGTTCGCTGTGCAGGCCTTCGACCTCGCTGAGCGTCTTCAGCAGCCGATTTTCGTGGCCACGGACCTCGACCTCGGCATGAACAACTGGATGTCTGACCCCTTCCCCTACCCGGAAAAGCCGTTGGATCGGGGAAAGGTGCTTACGACGGAAGAAATCGAAGGGCTCCGCGGATTTGCTCGCTACAAGGATGTGGACGGTGACGCTATCCCCTATCGCACCCTTCCGGGCACCAACCACGCGCTGGCGGCCTATTTCACTCGCGGCAGCGGCCACAACGAAGAGGCCAAGTACTCGGAACGCCCGGAAGACTACGAACGACTCATGGACCGGCTCGCGAACAAGTACGAGACGGCGAAGACCTACGTGCCCCAGCCGACGATCCATCACGTCGATGGGGCGGAGGTCGGGATCATCGCTTTCGGGTCGACGGACGCGGCCATGGACGAGTGCCGCCACCAGCTTTTTACCGAATACGGGATCGAGGCCGCGTACTTCCGAATCAGGGCGTTACCCTTGACCCACCACCTCGGCGAGTTTGTGGGCACGCACAAGCGCGTCTACGTCGTGGAGCAGAATCGCGATGGGCAAATGGCCGACTTGATCAAGCTCGAGGTCGGAGACGAAGCCGGGAAAATCAGGAAAGTGCGCCATTACAAGGGAATACCCGTTGATGCCCGGTTTGTGACAGACAAGATTGTAGAGATGGAGAGGGGCCGCTGACAGCTGACAGCTGACAGCTGACAGCTGACAAACTGACAAACTGACAAACTGACAAACTGACAAGCTGACAAGCTGACAAACTGACAAGCTGACAAGCTGACAAACTGACAAGCTGACAA
>RPQK01000313.1 GCA_003819755.1 Acidobacteriota bacterium
CATAACCCGTCCAGCCAGGGGAAGCACCGGGGCAAGAGTCAGCAGAGAAGCCATCAGCCCGAAGCTGACCAGACGGTCTCCTTTGAACATTGACAACAGGTATCCTCCGTCCTAAGCTGAGTTGTAACTTAGTCCTTCCGTACTTCGAATCCCTTCCCCACTCGCAGGAGGTTGATATGGTAAATTGTCGAGTTGCGCGGTGGAAAATCGCGACGCTCGAGGGAGGAGTGCAAGATGAACCGTACTCGACTCGCTATCTCGCTTCTTTGTGTCCTCGCAATTCCGGCATTACATGGCGGCCCGCGGCCCGTCCCGGGGAAGCTGAAATCGATGCCTGTCCAGAAGGTGAGGCTTCTGCCGGGGCTGTTCAAGAGTCGCTCTGACCTCTCCCGAAAGTACGTGATGAGCCTGTCGAACGACAACCTGCTTCAGAATTTCTACCTCGAGGCCGGTTTGAAGAGCTTCCTCATGAGCAACGGCCGCAAGGAAGGGGGCGAGGACGGTCATTGGGGGTGGGAGTCGCCTTCATGTCAGCTCCGGGGCCACTTCCTCGGCCACTGGCTCTCGGCCGCCGCGTACCTGTACGCCTCCTCAAACGATGTCGAAGCCAAGGCGAAAGCGGACGCGATCGTTGCCGAGTTGGCCGCCTGCCAGGCGCGAAACGGCGGCGAATGGGTCGGATCGATCCCGGAAAAGTATCTGCGCTGGATCGGCGAGGGGAAACCAGTGTGGGCTCCGCAGTACACCATGCACAAGACCATCATGGGGCTCCTCGACATGTACCTTCTGGCTGGCAACAAGCAGGCGCTCGAAATCGTCGAGAAGCTGGCTCCGTGGTACACGCGCTGGACCAAGTCCTACGCGGACGAGAAGTGGAACGACATCCTCGACGTGGAAACCGGGGGAATGCAGGAGGTCTGGGCGGAGCTGTATGCCGCAACCGGGAAGTCCGAACACCTGGAGTTGGTGCGACGGTACGAGCGGTGCCGGCTTTTCGACCGGCTGCTCGCCGGCGATGATCCGCTGACCAATAAGCATGCGAATACGACAATTCCGGAAGCTCAGGGGGCAGCGCGGACGTTCGAAGTGACCGGGGAGCCGAGGTTTCGAGCAGAAGCAGAAGCGTACTGGAAGAAAGCAGTGACGGACCGAGGCTACTTCTGCACCGGCGGGCAGACGACGGGCGAAATCTGGAATCCTCCGGGCTCTGTGCTTAACCGCCTTTCGGAGAAAACGCAGGAGCACTGCGTGGTCTACAACATGATCCGCCTGGCCGACTATCTCTTCCGTTGGACCGGGGAGGTCACCTACGCGGACTACATCGAGCGGAACCTCTATAACGGCGTCCTGGCGCAGCAAAACCCGGACACCGGGATGGTCGCCTACTTCCTGCCGCTGCAGCCCGGCGGCCGCAAAGCGTGGGGAACGCCGACCAACGACTTCTGGTGCTGCCACGGCTCTCTGGTCCAGGCTCAGAGCCGCTACAACGCGCTGATCTATTACCAGGATGAGGCGGGCCTCACTCTCGCGCAGTACATTCCGTCCTCCCTTGACTGGGAATTTGCTGGAGCGCCAATCCGGATCCGGCAGACCTCCAACCCGCAGTCGCTCGGGGACCATGTCGTTCACCGCGGGGACGACGTTCCTCATCGGCCTGACTCGTGGCTGATCGACCTCATGATTGAGGCGGACCAGGACGTGGAGTTTGAGCTGCGGCTGCGACTACCGTGGTGGCTGGGAGGCCAGGCGAAGGTATCCATCAACGGCCAACCGGTGGCAATCAAATCGGCTGCTTCTTCGTTCGTCACGCTCAAGAGGGCATGGAAGCGCGACCGGGTCTCTCTGGAGTTGCCGAAAGGACTGGAGCTCTGCCCGATGCCCGATGCAACCGAAATGTACGCCTTCATGGACGGACCAGTGGTGCTGGCTGGGTTGTGCTCCGAGGAGATCACCCTGCACGCCAACGGGCAGCCACGGCAGTCCATCCTCGTGCCTGACAACGAACGCGAATGGGGGAGGTGGACGCCGGGCTATCGGACGCGCGGCCAGGAGCGCAACTTCCGTTTCGTACCGTTGTACGAGGTCGTCAACGAACCGTACACCGTGTATTTCCCTTACAAGTGAGTGAACAGAGCCGTGAGCGCAGCGTTTTTTGCGGACCGTCAGCGGACGGGGAGCGACCCGGCCGTTGCGGTTACCACTGCTGCCTTTCAGTATTTGTCCATTCAGACAGGGATCGGCCGGGGAGGAGGCTACAAGCCGCATCTTGCCTCGGAAATCCTGGCCAAGTTCTATGGTGACTGCAAGGACAAGACGAACCTGATGCGTTCCCTGTTGACCGCTTTGAAGTTCGAGACGTATCCGGTCTCGGTCTACGCCTCCGATCGCAATTACATCCGGAGTGATTGGCCGTCACCTCAGCAGTTCAATCACGCGATCATCGCAGTGAAAGTGAGCGACCGGACTAAGCTTGCTTCGGTTGTTGTTCACCCGGAGCTCGGTCACCTGCTCCTTTTCGACCCGACGGACGAACACACACCGCTCGGCGACATTCCCCAGAATCTCCAGGGAAGCCTCGCCCTGGTGGGATCCCGCGACGAAGTCGCTCGTTCCAATCCCGGTCTTCCCCATGGAGGTCAACTGCATGAGGCGCACTGTGACTGCAAAGCTGGAGCCGAATGGAGCGATGAGCGCCCGAATTTCCGAGCACTCGGTTGGTCAGGCCGCCGTCAGCGAAAGGTCACTCCACACAAGGAAGACGACTGACGAGTACAGGAAGACGATCGAAAGCTGGATCTCAGGAAATATTGTGGCCGCGAGCATCGCCCGACTCGATTGTCGTGACGACGTTGACTCAAACCAGTTCCAGCTGGATCTGGAGGTGACGACACCGAAATATGCCCAGCTCATGCAGAATCGGTTGCTGGTTTTCCGACCTGCTCTTCTTTCCCGACGGGAAGCGGTCACTTTCATGGAAGGAGTGCGGCACTACCCGATTGAGATTGAGCCGGAGGGTTTCGAAGAGCAGTCGGAGATAGCACTGCCGGAAGGGTTTGCCGTAGACGAGCTGCCCGATCGCGTCAAATTGGAGTCGGCATTCGGAACTTACGATAGTGCCGTGGAAACAGACGGCAAGGTTCTGAAAATCCACCGCCGGCTGTCACTCAAACCAATGTTCCTGGTCGCCGAAAAGTATCCAGAAGTGAAGAGCTTCTTCGATCGAATAAGTGCGGCCGAGCAGGCGCCCGCGGTGCTGCTGAGGAAGCAGCAGACCTCAGGCGAGGAGCAGTTTTCCCCGACAGACGGCTCTGGTACCCTTATCCGGAACCCCGGGGAGGGGTCAGAGAACTATGAGCGGCTTCTTTGGAGTAATTGCTGAGGACGACTGCGTTGAGGATCTTTTCTACGGCACGGATTACCATTCGCACCTTGGAACCCGGCGGGGAGGCCTGGCAGTGCAGGGCGAAGGCGGAATCCAGAGAATCATCCACAGTATCAGTGACTCGCCGTTCAGGAGTAAGTTCCAGGACGAGATAGTTACGATGAAGGGCCGGGTCGGCATCGGAGTCATCAGCGACTACGAGGACCAGCCTTTGATCATCGGGTCCCACCTGGGTGTTTACGCGATAGTGACCATCGGAGTCATCAAGAACATCGATGACCTGGTCAGTAAGGCGTACGCTCAGAGGAACGTGCATTTTTCCGAAATGAGCGGTGGAGAACTGAACCCGACCGAGCTCATTGCGACACTGATCAATGCCGAGGCAAGCTTCGAGGAGGGCATTGCGAAGGCACAGGCGGCAATCAAGGGATCCTGCTCACTTCTCCTGCTAACGGAACGGGGTATTTACGCTGCCCGTGACCGCTTTGGGAAAACTCCGGTTATCATCGGCAGGAAAAACGGAGCTTTTGCGGTCACGTTTGAGACGTCCGCGTTCCCGAACCTCGGTTATGAGGCCGCACGCGAGCTGGAACCAGGCGAGGTTGTGCTGATCTCCCACAACGGCATCGAACAGCGAGTCGCGCCGGGAAACCTGACGAGTATTTGCGCCTTCCTGTGGGTCTATTATGGCTATCCTTCCTCGACATACGAGCGGACTAATGTCGAGGAGGCCCGCAACCGTTGCGGGGCGGCGCTGGCTAGACGGGATACGGTGACGGTCGACATGGTAGCGGGGATTCCGGATTCCGGCGTAGGCCACGGATTGGGATATGCCGGCAAGTCGGGCATCCCTTACCGGCGACCGTTCGTGAAGTACACCCCGACCTGGCCCCGCAGTTTTATGCCGCCGGTCCAGGCGACTCGTGAACTGGTCGCCCGCATGAAACTGATTCCGGTCAAAGAGATGATCATCGGAAAGCGTCTGCTCTTTTGCGAGGATTCGATCGTCCGCGGGACGCAGCTCCAGGACACGATCCGCCGGCTGTATGAGTACGGCGCCAGGGAAGTGCACGTCAGGCCGGCCTGTCCTCCACTGGCTTTCGGCTGCCCCTTTCTCAATTTCTCGAGATCGCGCTCGGAGCTGGACCTCGCTGCACGGCGGGCGATCAAGGAGCTGGAAGGACAAGACGGGGTTCGCCTGAACGAGTACACCTCGGAAGGATCCGAAGCTTACGAGGCGATGGTGGAGCGGATCGCCACGCGTCTTGCCGTCACTACACTGCGTTACCAAAGGTTGGGTGACATGATCGAGGCAATCGGCGTGGCGCAGGAGAAGCTGTGCACCTTCTGCTGGACCGGGTGCGATCCGACGGGGCAGTTTATGAGAAGCGGAAAATAGCGACCCTCCGCTGGGAGCGCAGGCATCTTGCCTGCACTGGGGCCGCAGGCATCCTGCCTGCTTGTGCCGCACGCAACATTGATTGTGGAGGCGGCACAAGCAGGCAGGATGCCTGCGGTCCCGGTGCAGGCAAGATGCCTGCGCTCCCAGCGGGTGCCCGACTGACTTTCGCTACTTTTTCTCCGACCTCAAATTCGCCGGATCAAATGCGACCGCGGCGCTTTTGTATTTGCACAGGCTCGCGTTTCCGGCAAACGACTTGTAGGGCTCGACGGTGCAGGATCCGTCCAGGATGCCGCGGACGCACCCGATCTGATCTGCAACAAACTCCTTGGGGAGCGGCGTTCCGTGGCCCGGCAAGATCTTGTCGTATTCGGCATTGCGCGCCTGGAGCTTCTGGAGACTCTGCAGGTAGACGTCGAGGGGCGTGCAATCCTTCAGAAACAGCCAGACCAGAGAATTGTCGTTGTCCCCCGTGAACACGAGCTTGTTTGCCGCATCGAGCAGACAAATGCTCCCCTTCGTATGGCCAGGCACCTCGACTACTTCCAGCTTCCGGCCGCCGAGGTCGAAAACGTCGCCTTGCTTGATCGCCTTCAACTCGGACGGCTGGGAAGCCTCGATATCAGCGAGCGTCACTGTCCCGGGAATCGAGGGCCCGGCCAGAGCCCGCTGGGCGCTGTTCTTCAAGTAGTCCTTGCCTCCAAACATCTTGATCATCTCAAAGTCGGCTGCATGCGCGGCAACCGTCTTGAACTGATAATTGCCGCCGGCGTGATCCGGGTGGCCGTGCGTGTTAACCACAATGACTGGGAGTGTGGTCAACGTCTGGACAAACTTGGCCAACGCGCCCATGCCAATCCCGGTATCGATCAAGAGGGCTTTTGTCTTCCCTTCGACCAGGTACATGTTGTCGTTCCCGTGGTCGTCGATCACCCAGACTGAGTCGGCTACCTGGGTGGCCTTGAACCAGGGTCCCGGTGCCTTGTCCTGGCCGCAGACCGGGCCGGCCAGGGCGAAGGTCAGACAGATCATGAATAAGACTTCAAATCGTCCCAAATGATGTTTTTTCATTGTTGTTCCCTGAGGGGACACATCATGACTCTGACGTCACCCGCGGCGCAAGCGTATGGCAGTGCCATCTCATCAGGTGTTATGCTCGGGCCGGTCGACGAGGAGGGTGAAAATGGAGAGGAAATTTCTGGGGGTGATCGTCGTTTTCGTGGGACTAACGTCCACTCTTCTGCCTCAATCGCAGCGTGAGGTCCGAGGCCCGATCCGAGTCAGTCCGGACCACCGGTATTTTGTCGATTCCGAGGGCAAGCCATTCTTCTGGCTGGGCGACACCGCCTGGCCGTTATTCGCCGAGTACCCGAAGACCGAGGCGGAAGCCTATTTGCAGAATCGGGCGACGAAGGGATTCACCGTCATCCAGGGAGTCCTGGCATGGGGCAAGGGGACCGGCTTCGAATCGAAGTACCCGATCGCGAACGCAGCCGGCGACAAGCCCTGGCTCAACGACAATCCGGCCACTCCCAACGACGCCTATTTCCGCCACGTCGATTACCTCGTCGAATTTGCCCGACAGCGGGGACTGGTCCTTGCCATGCTGCCCACCTGGGGCTACTACGTGAATGACGTTCAGGTACTCACCCGTGAGAATGCTCGGAGTTACGGGCGATGGCTCGGACAGCGGTACAAGACGGCGACAAATATCGTCTGGATAAACGGCGGCGACCGGATCGCGACGGGATTCGAAGAGGTCTACCGCGAGCTGGCGCACGGTCTGCGGGAAGGCGACGGCGGATCCCACCTGATCACGTACCACCCCTGCGGCTCGCGTTCCTCTGCCCAGTACTTCCACACGGATGACTGGCTTGATTTCAACATGATCGAAACGTGGACAGACTGGCCGCAGATCTACCCCGCCATCATTGCAGACAGCGTGCTCGCTCCCCGCAAGCCCGTCGTTCTCGGCGAGGGTGCCTACGAAAACGGTCCGGAATACCCGCTCGGACCTATCACTCCTCTGCTTGTCCGGCGCCAGGCGTGGTGGTCCTTCATGGCGGGCGGCTTTCACACTTATGGGCAGAACCAGATGTGGCGCATGGAACCCGGCTGGGAATCCACGTTTGATACGCCGGGCGCCGGGCACGTCACGATGATGCGGAAGATCCTCGAGGGCCTGCCATGGTGGGAGCTGACTCCCGACCAGGGAGTGTTTGCCGGCGGCGTCGGCAGCGAGAGGACTCTCAATACGGCCATGCGCTCGCCCAAGGGGAATTTGGTTTTGGTTTATCTTTCGAGCCAGTGCGCAGTTTTTCTGCATCTCGACAAGATCGCCACGAAACAGGTTCGCGTGACCCTCATCAATCCGTCTACCGGAGAAAAACGGCAGGCCGGCATCTTCCGGACCGGGAACCTGAACGGGAAGACGTTCCCCGACGGACAGGCCGAGCATTTCTCCACGCCTGGTCATTGGGAGGATGCCGTGATCTTGATGGAGGAGGTGGACGAGGTAGGCAAGTGATCTCCGCCGCGAAGGTGAGGAAAGGGCTTAAGGCCCGAATGGGCGCGAGAGACTCGTCCAAAGAGCGTAGTTGGTCGACATCCGCAGGCCGCCCGTAGCCTCGTCCTGCGGTCATGCCGTACCCTTCCCCGATGACCCAGTAGGTGTACCTGGGTCCCGAAGCCGCCCGCAACCCGACCGAGAAGCGGGAGGATCTCCCGCCAGGGATTCGGATGGACACCGGCCTTTTCGATCGCCCAGGCTGGAACCTGCGGGATCCTGAACGTGAAAGCCTGGACCAATTCGGAGATGGACGGAGACACGGTCGCCGCGACGTAGAAGACACCAAGAACGATCAACGCGACCAGGAAACCCATGACGAGCTTCAGAACCATAGGTGGTCCTGGCAAGGGCAAAGGGGGCGGCCGGAGGGCGGGAAGCAGGCCGGGAACGGATGAGGCTCCGCCCTGCAGGGACAGTTTCGGCTCGAGCGATAACGTCACCAATCAGATGGTCGCACTCGGAATTCTAAAGAAATTCGGTCTCCGCGCAGACGTCGTGGCCAACGGCAGAGAGGCGATCAAGGCTCTGGAGTCCGTCCGATACGATCTGGTCCTGATGGATGTGCAGATGCCCGAGATGGACGGACTTGAGGCCACGAGAAAGATACGAAGCGGAACGTTGCTCAATCGTGACGTTCCAATTATCGCCATGACGGCGCATGCAATGCAGGGTGATAGGGACAGATGCCTGGAAGCCGGGATGAATGACTACGTCGCTAAACCTGTCGATCCGAAAACTCTTGCCTGTAAGCTGGCGCAGTGGCTGCATGCGAGAAGTGCAGAAACAGACAAGGCAACAGCCGAGGCCGCACAGTACGTTTGTAGTGCCTCCTTCAGGCGGGCTTTCCGTACATCCGGCGAGTTCGAGCGCCGCGTGTAAGGAAAAGCCCGCCTGAAGGCGGAACTACCGTGCGGCCCAGCAGAAGCTTCCAAGGAAGTGGGGGTCGGTCGAGTTTCCAACGTAGGGTGGGTTTCGAACCCGC
>RPQK01000314.1 GCA_003819755.1 Acidobacteriota bacterium
CGTGAAACCAGAAGCGGTTCGTCGTCACCTTGATCTGAAGCAGGCTGGAATCATCCCCGCCAAGGCGCTCGGCCGGCGGCAGAGAGTCTCGATACACGGACTGCTGACGAGACAGGCGCTTCCCTCCTGCCCCCAAGATCTTCCAGTTGCATGAAAGGAAGCGAGTCAGATGATAGCCGGGAAGTGGTCTGAGGACGGGCCAACCAAATGCGCGTACCGGGCCGCGCAGCCAGGCTCGCATTCCGATAGCCAGAGAGCGGCACGGAGTCTCAAGCCTGGGCGTCTCATGCGGAGCGGCTCTAGGTCGATGCCTTCCACCCCAACCTCGCCGCAACACCAACCTGGGCGCTCCGCAAAAGACGCCAGCTTGAGACTCCGTTCAGAGCACTGTCCCTAACCTCGCCGTCGCCGCTCCCCCGGCCCCCCCCGTTTTGGCCCACTGCTACACCCTGAGAGCCGGCAGAATCTCTTGAAACAGTCTCTGTTTCGGGATGAACCCGTCCACCTCCACCTCGGACCAGTCGTAACTTCCGGGTTCGTCCATGGAATAGAGGATCACGCGCACCGAGCGAGCCTGGTTTTTGATCCGCGTGGCCGCCTCAATCCCATTCCTCCGAGGCATTTTTACGTCCATGATCACGACATCGGGAGAGAGTTTCAGAACCAGTTCCTCGGCCTCCTGACCGTCTGCCGCTTCTCCGAGAATCTGAAACTCAGGAACTTGCCTGAGGAATGAAACGAGGCTTTGCCTAAAGCCTCGGTGGTCATCCACTACCACAATACTAAGATTTCCCACTCTCTCCATTCCGCGGACAGCATAGTTCGACCGAGGGTTCCGTTTAAATCAGTGCGGTTGTGTATTTTTCTAAGGGTTACTACGTATTTCGCAGGAGGACACGATTTTTCTGCTGGGAGCGCAGGCATCTTGCCCGTACTGTCTAGGCCTTAATGACCCCGGCGCGGATGGCGTATCTCACGAGCTCGGGCACGTTCTTTACTCCCAGCTTTTCCATGACATTTGCGCGGTGGGTCTCAACGGTCTTCACACTTATGACCAGTTTTTCAGCGATCTCTTTGCTCGTCAGGCCGTCGGCGATCAGGGCGACGATCTCCGCTTCCCGGGGTGTGAGCGGCGAAGCGGACACCCGGGCGACCGGCCGTTCGCCCGGGGTTTCCGCCAGGGAGGAGCTGACGAACCGCTCTCCCCTGACGACGGCCTTAATCGCGTAGAGGAGATCGCTGAACGCGTCGTTCTTGAGGAGGAAGCCCCGGATCCCGGAGTCGGCCGCCAGTTCCAGCAGTTCGGGCCCCCGGTGCATGGTTAACAGGATGACCCGCGTATGGACGCCCGCAGCCCGAATACGTCGTGCCGCTTCGATGCCGTCCATATCGGGCATCGAAACATCCATCAAAATGACCTGCGGCTTCAGATCCTTTGCCAGAGCTACCGCCGCGCTACCCGAGCCTGCCTCGGCCACGGCTTCGACGCCCTCTGTCGTGTTCAGGAGACTGACAATTCCCTGTCTGAAAATGGTGTGGTCGTCGACGACCAGGACGGTGATCATGCGAAGGGTACCTCTACACGAATCGTGGTTCCTTGTCGGCCGCTTCGGACCGAGAAGCTTCCTCCCATGAGACTGGCCCTCTCCGACATCGTACTCAATCCTATACCGAGTCCTTCGGATCGGATCTTGCCATAGTTGAAGCCTTGCCCATTATCCTCGACCTGCATGGCAAGTCGGTCCCTGGCGCCCTCAAGGCGGACAGTGATGTGTGTAGCACTCGCGTGCTTACTGGCGTTACTGATGGATTCCTGCACAATGCGGAATAGATTCTCTTCGATCAACGAACGCGGTCGTGAGGCGAGATCGGCTTTGACCTCGATTTCCACCCCTGTCTTTTTCGCGACTCGGTTGCAGTACATCTTCAGGGCGGCGGGAAGACCCATCTCCTCGAGGAAGGGAGGTCTCAACCCCGCCGAGATTTCCCGGAGCTCATCGATATTGCCGGACAGTTCTTCGACGGCACTGCGAACCACTCCGTCTTGCCTCTCCTGGTTCATTCTCTCCAAATTGAACTTGGTGGTCAGCAACGACTGCCCTAACCCATCATGAAGGTCTCTCGCCAGCCTTTTCCTCTCGTCCTCGTGCGCGATCAGTATTTTCTCGGAGAAGGCCTTGATACTCTCCAGGCTTTCCGAGAAACGCAGATCTATCGCGTAGACAAAGCACAGGATAGTGACGGGAATAATATACTCGGACACGCTCCGCCCATAGATCTCCCTGGCCGGCAAAATCGTGAGCAGCTCGAGAATCCAGTTCACGGTGCCGAGGCAGACTACGCCTATGGCGACAAGAAAAACCGCCGATTGCTGGACGTTTCGCCTGTAGGCATTGACGGAATAGCGCAGGGCTAACCAGGCACTGGCCAGAGACAGGGCCATCCAGACATAGGACATGAGGATGTGAGTCCCCGGGTCCACGGAAAAGAGAAAGGCGACGGCGAGAACACCGTAAGATAACAGGATGCCTTTGAGCAGACGAGTCGTGCGCTGCTTGACCGCAAGCGAAAGGAAGATCAGGAAACTCGCGGGAAGCAGCGTCATGAGCGAGGCAACCAGCTTCTGAAGGGTGTGGGTCTTGAGCCCTGACTGATAGAAGACAAGACTGTCAAGCAAATATTCGACAGTGTACAGAAGCACAAAAACCGCAAAAGCCACGTATTCCCTGTCGCGAACGCCGGAAAGGTGAATCAGGAGGAAGAAGAGGACAAAGATCGACAATGACACGAGAAGGATCACGTCCACTCGGGTCATGGCATTCTCACGCTTTGTCTTCAGCACGAGCAGATCGCTATAGTCGCCAAGCAGGACGGGGTTTTCAAAAATCCCTCCGGTGACATAGGTGTTCATCACCCTTACCGCCAAGAGGTTGTCCTCGCCCGGCAGGAGCAGCGAACGCGGTATCCGGTACAGCCTTTGGACAAACGGCGCTTCCACCCGCCTGTCACCCATGACTCCTTCCCCCCCGATCTTGTGACCGTTCAGGAAGACTTCATCCACATCGCCTATTCTGCCAAAGTAAACCCCGAGCGGCCTGGTCCCGGCGATCTCCCGGCCCTCGAAATGGATCCGGTACCAACCCGTGCTGTTTTCCGGCTTAAACCCCTGCGATTGCCAGCTCGCGGGGATCCGGATGCGCTTCCAGCCGGTGTCATCATACTCAGGCGATGCCCAGGCAGGATCATCCCCGGCCGAAATTTTGTGGAGACCACTCAGATCGAACGCCCGGTCGTTCTCTTCGCAGACACCAAGCTGGGACAGGGATAGAACGACTAATGCTAATAGGAAAATCGGATGTCGTATGCGCCTGCGTGTCTCCCCCAACGTCCGCTCCAGCCGAGAAGTACCGCTTTTTCCCCCGGAACGCAACAGGTTTTTGGGCCTGAGGGGCCTGAGGGCATTACTCAGGATTTGTGCAGGATCGAGTCGACCAGCTTGTAACGCAGGCGAAAGCGGCCGGCCAGATCCAGGTTGTGGGTGACGACGATCAGTATCGACTGATTCTGTTCGTGCAGTTTCAAGAGCAGTTCCGCGACCGCTTCCGTGGAGGCGTGGTCCAAGTTCCCCGTGGGCTCGTCGCACAGCACGAGCCGGGGCCGCCCAACCAGCGCGCGTGCCAGCGCCACCCGCTGCTTCTCCCCGCCCGACAGTTCGTGGGGTCGGTGATGAATTCTGGGGCCGAGGCCGACCTGTTCGAGCAACTCCTCGGCCACGTCTTGCGTCCGTTCCCCTCGACCCCGCGCCACCAGCGTGGGTATGAGGACGTTCTCCAGCACGGAACACTGGGGAAGCAGGTGGTGATCCTGGAACACGAAGCCGATCTCCTCGTTGCGGAATGAAGCCAGGCTCTTTTCGTCCAGCTCGAAAGGGTTCCGTCCGTTGAGCAGCACGGTCCCCGCGGTGGGCGGTTCCAGAGCTCCCAGGATATAAAGAAGGGTGCTCTTCCCGGAGCCCGAGGGGCCGACGATCGATACCGAGTCGCCCGCCTTCAGAGAGAGGTTTACGTCCGAGAGCACCCGGAGATTCCCGCCCGGTGTCGCGTATTCTTTTGAGAGTCCGTTAACTTCGAGCACTTGTTCTGCCTATCGGATTTCGCCGTAGATCGCCAGCACTCTGCGCGCCATTTCGGCGGCGCTGTGATGCTCGCGCACCCCGCGATAGGCGCGGTCACCCAGTTCTTTTCGCTTCGCCGGGTCTCTCCACAGCTCCAGGATGCCCGCCGCCAGGGCGTCCGGATTGTCCGGCTCCACCAGGATGCCGCCTCCCGTGTTTTCGACCACTTCGGTAAAGGCTCCGCGGCGCGGCTGCACGACCGGGACCCCGGCGGCCATCGCCTCCATCAGGAAAAGCCCCTTGGGCTCATCATAGGCGCCTGGAACCGAAAGCAGGCTCAGATTATTCAGGAAGGCGAGCTTCCCGGGCCGGTCGACCTCGCCATGATAATGGAAGTGTCCGACGAGTCCTGCGGAATCCAGGTCCCGCTGGATGTTTTCAAGGTAGGCGCGGTGCTCCGGGGCGATGTAGCCGGCCGCCCACAGCCGGCTGGGTGGCAGGCCTGCGTTCGAGCGTCGCAACCGGCGATAGGCCTCGCATAGTACATGCAAACCCTTCTCCGGGGCCACGCGCGCCAGGTAGCCGATCGTAAAAGGCTCGGGATCCGCTCCGGCTCTGCGCTCATACCCATCGAAGTTGATGCCGAGCGGGGCGACCCTGATCCGCTGGCGGTCGATCCGCAGGTACTCCGACATGTATTGTGCGCCGAAAGCGCTCACCGCGACAAAGGCGTCGACGTGTTCTGCGTGGCTGCGGATCAAACGGATGGACTCCTCCCGATAGGATTCGGGAAGGCCGTTCAGGAAAAGCTCTTCGCCCTGCAAGGTGCAGCAGACGGGCACATGCATTTCGCGCTTTATCGCGGTTGCCAGTGAGATGAGCAGGGAATTGGGAAGGTTGATGACGTCAGGAGCGGCTTCCTCCGCAAGAAAGCGGACGAGCTTCAGGATTTCCCTGCACTGCGGTCCCTCGGTCCCGCGCAGCATAGACACAGTTAACTCGCCGAGCTCGGCCGGATTGACGCTCACCCCCCGGCGCGTCGCCAGTCTCAGCATCGGGTTCAGGTCCAGAAACCGGTTCAGGAGCGCAGGCGCTTTGTGAAAGAGCCGAAACCGCTGCTGGAGATAGACATTGATGCCGCCGAGGAAGACCCGTTTGTGGCTGACGTTGGGTTCGTCGGTTCGGGTCGGCGTGTAGAGGGGGATCAAGAGGACGTCGTGGCCGGCATCCTTCATGGCTGCGGCGAGGGTATTGTCCCGCAGGCAGCTGCCGCAGTACATCCCGCCCGCACCGGCCGTGATGTAGGAGATTCTCATCCGTTCACCGTTTAACCGTTCAGCGTTCACCGTTCACCGTTCACCGTTCAGCGTTCAACCGTTCACCCTTCACCGTTCAGGGTTCACCGGAGAACGGATTAACGGTGAACGCTGAACGTTGAACGGTTCAGTTGCCAAAGCAGTAGAGCATGCCGTCGAAGGACCCGATCACGAGCGCTTCCCCGGCCGCCGCCGGTGAGGCCGACAACCCCGCTCCGGCGACAAACTCCCAGACCTTTTTGCCGGTTGGCAGATCCAGTTCGTAGAGCTTGCCATCATTGGATCCCACGAACACGCGGTTACCGTCGATGAGCGGAGAGGACTCCACCCTCGCTCCCGTCAGAAACGTCCAGACTTCCTTCCCGGTGGACCGCCTGATACAGTGGACCATCTTGTCACGACCGCCGACCACCACGAAGTCCGCCGTCACCGCCGCCGAGGAGTAAAAGGGAAAACGGCGCGTTGCATGCCTGTAGGCCCACCGAACCTTGCGCTGCCCGAGGTCGATCGCCAGCACTTCTTCGCCGAAAGTCCCCACGTAAGCATGATTGTCTCTCACCGCCGTGGACGCGCCCGCGTATGCCCCCAGCGGCAGAGCGAAGCGCTGCTTGCCGGATGCCGCATCGATGGCCCGCAGAACCTCGTCGCATCCTGAAATATATACCGTCCCGTTGACCACGGCCGGGGTGCCGTGGACCGGGCCCTCGGTTTCGTACTTCCAAATCTGCTTGCCGTCTTTGGCCACAAGGCAATACAGGTATTGGTCATAGGAGCCGAAATAGATCCTGTTCTCCGCCCCGACCGGCGACGACTTGATCTCGCTCCCGGTCTTGAAAGTCCAGCGGCCCTTTCCCGTCACAGCATCCACCGCGTGGAGAATCCCGTCCAGGTCGCCGACGTAGACTATCCCGCCGTGAACCAGCGGGGAGGACTCCTGGACGGGCCCCGTGGTCTTGTAGTGCCAGCGCGCCTTGCCCGTCCGCACGTCGACGGCGTGAAGGCGGCCATCCATTGACCCGACATAGACGGTTTCGCCGGCGATGGCTGCCGAGGACTCGATCGAGTCCACCGCCTGGTAGTTCCAGCGCAACTTGAGTTGTTTCGGCAGCCGGGCCTGGGAAATTCCCGTCAGTTCCAGGGAACCGCGGAACATGGGCCATGAGTCCGGCGGTGCAGGCGCCTGCGCAGCGGTTTTTGACAGGATTAACAGGATTAACAGGATTAACAGGATTGGCGAAATGAGGATTGCCGAAATCCAGTTAATCCTGTTAATCCTGTCGTCTTTCTCCTGAAATGGCATAGAGTGTGTTGCGGGTCATGATGTAAAGCACGCCGTTCGCGGGGACGGGCGTGCTGTAGACTGATGTGCCCATATTCATCTCGGCGATCTTCTTCATCTCCTTCCCCGCCTGCAGCACGACGACGTCGCCGTCCTCGTCCCCCAGGTAGACCTTTCCGTCCGCGACCAGGGCCGATCCCCACACCGCGGCAAGAGCATCGAACGTCCAATAGGGCTTTCCAGTCTCGAGGTCCAGGCAATGCAGGAAGCCGCTGAAATCCGCGATGTAGACCAGCCCTCCCGCGATCGCGGCGGTGGAAATGGATCGCCGGATCTTGGTGTAGTGCCAGACGCGCCCGGACTCGGTGATGTCTCCGCTCTTCCCGCGGGGGTCTATGGAGTAAAAGTGCCCCACCCCCTCCCCGTGCTCAGGATCGTGGCCGGTTGCGAGATAGATCCGGCCGCCGTGGAAGACGGGCGCGGCTATGGCGTCGTTGCGGTTCTTGGGCCAGACCGCGTCCTTCGGATTCAAATCGAATTTCCAAAGTCTTTCGCCGGTGAGGGCATTAAAGCCGTAGAGCCATCCGTCACCGCCGGGGAATAAGACCTGCATGACTCCGTCGACGTCGCCCAGCGCCGGAGACGACCACTGGCCGTGGAGGATCCGGTCGCCCGGGCTGTTGTCCTGCCAGACGACCTTGCCCGTGTTTTTGTCTACGGCGATGAAGCTCGGGGCCTGCGGCGCCGGAATGTGCTCGTGGCTTGAGTCGTGACCATTAGAAGTCTCGAGGAAAACCAGGTTCCCCCAGACGATCGGCGACGAGCTCGCCATGTTGTGCTGGAAGACGCCCAGTTCCTTCATCATGTCGAGCTTCCAGACGATGTCGGCGTCGGTCGGACCCTTGTGGACCTCGTCCTGGTATGGCCCATCGTTCGTACCGCTCACGAAGCCCTCGGTGTCGAGGCTTAGCAGTTCGCCGCGGTTCGTGACGTAGAAAAGCCGGTTGCCTTCCACCACCGGCGAGGAGCAGATCCCGACCTCCGGCCAGTCGTTGACTTCGCCGGAGGACAGTTTGTCGGTCACGGCCTGCCAGAGAAACTTGCCGTCTGCTTCACTGAAGCACATGAGGACGCCCTTGTCCCCCGTGATAGCGAGGTTTCGCGGGTTCTGGTTGTTGGTGCCCACGAATACCTTTCCGCCCGCAACGACAGGATTGCCGTAAGACTGGTCGCCGAGCGCCGCCTTCCACCTGATGTTCGTCATGGCTGCCGTCTCCCACGAAGAGGGGAGGCCAGTAAGGGACGAGGCCATGTTCCGCTGCGGCGTTCCTCCCCACACGGGCCAGTCCTGCGCAAAGAGAGGCGTTTGGCCGGCGAGCAGGGCAACGAAGGCGATGAACAGGCCTGAAACCCGAAGTGAGAGCGCTCTTGTCATGGTCTTGTTTCACCAACGATCATTTTTGATTCAGCTGTTCTCAGGTCCGTCAAGGCTCGGCAATACAATACGCATTCCTTACCCCGAAGGGGTTACGTAGCAAAGCCCAGGGTTGGCCGCGTCTTTTGCGGCCTACCCTGGCTTTGCTACGTAACCCCTTCGGGGTAAGGAATGCGTATTGCCC
>RPQK01000315.1 GCA_003819755.1 Acidobacteriota bacterium
AAGAGCGCGAGTCCCCTGGTTGTCGCCGGTCGGTTGTGCCCTCTGGGAGGAGTTCTGCATGTCCCGAGCCGCCTGCTGGAGCCGACGGCTGGCCTGCGCCAGCTCTTCATTCTGCTTTTCGCGCGACAGCCGTTCGAGCTGGCGAGCGAGCTTCTGGACTTCCTCCTGCAGTTGCATCTGCTGCGACCGAGGAGACCCGCTTCCGCCCTGTGCCGCTCGTGATGCGGCCTGGCGAGCCCGCTCGTTCAGCTGTTGCTGACGGCGCGCGAGTTCCTCGAGGCGCCGCCGGGCTTCGTCAAGCTCCGCGTCCGCTTTCTTGTCTTGTTGCTGCTGGAGGGTTTCGTACTGGTTCTTGAGCTGATCCAGCTCCAGCTCAAAGAGATTTTCCAGTTCCTGCGCTTCAGACTGGCCGCCCGCTCCGCTCGAACTGCTTGCCTGGGCGACCTGGATTTCCCGGTAGAGGCTCTCCGCCCGCATCAGATGTTGAAGGGCCGTTTGCTCGGGCGGCATCGCCTGGGACGGCTTCTCCTGGTCGAGGTACTGATGAGCCGGAGTCATGGCCTCGACCGCTTTCTGGAGATTCTCTGAGAGTTTCTGCAAATCCTCATTGCGCTCGGTCAAGGCTCTGCGCACAATCCGCTCCGAAAGCGTCCTGGCTTCCTGCTGAAGCTTCTTCTGTTGCTCGGCCACGAGCTTCAGATCATCCGAGTATTCCTTCTTCTTGAAGCTCTTTTTGTCGCGCACCAGCCGAAAAGTGGCGGCCAGGATCTCCTTCTGGCGCTTTGAAAGCAAAGTATCGTTCTGCTGGCCGCTCCCGCCCTGCATCCCGGCCGTCTGGGACTGGGAGTACTCCTTGCCGAAAGGCCGGACTTCGAGAAAGTAGATATCGCTGTCAGTCTTGCTTTTCGCGTCAGTCGCGCGTGCGAAATAGGTGATGAAGTCCCCCGGCTGCAGATTGTGTTCCTCGAGGAAAAAGGTATGGGTGCCGGACATCGCCTTGGCGCCGGCGCCTTTCCCCTGGAACAGATTGACGACGTTGTCCTGGCCGCCGTTGATCATGTAATGGAGCTCGAGCGATTTCAGCCCGAGGTCATCGTCAGCTTTCGCTTCCGTAAGCACCTCTTCGAGCTTCGTGACTTTCGTGTCGCGTCCCGGCTTCGTCACCGCGACCTGGGGAGGTTGATCCTCCAGCACGGTGATCGAATATTCGACCGACTCGAAACCGTTCTGGTCGTCCTCCGCGGCCAGCTTCACTTTGTAAGAGGAGTTCTTGGTTACGGTGAGAGTCCCGCGCAGGGTGCGATCGCCGCCTTTCTTAAGCAGAACGGCGGGCGCACCCGGGAGCGAAAGTTTCGCTCCTTGGGCTTCGACGTTGGTCTTCACCTCGACCTCAACCCGCGTGCCCTGTAGAGCGACAATGTCGCCCGTGTCTTCTTCGGTCCGGTCCGGCAACCCGCTATATGCCGGGAAATGGTAAATGAGATTGACGGTTTCGACCTGCGGGACGTCGCGAACGTCGATTGAGAATTCGGCAGAGCGGACATTCCCTGCCTGCACGTAGTAGTGGACCTTCTCGTTGAGGTCCAGGAAAAGGAAGCCGAAACCGTTCGAGTCCTTTTCCGGTTCCATGCGGCTCTTTTCCCATTTGCCGCTGCTCTGGTACCGTGAGAAAAAGTTGACTTCCGGAGCATCAAAGCCGATGAGCCGCGCCGTTACCGGCTGATCGGATCCCTTGCGTAGTTGGGCGTCACCCGGGCTCACCTGGATCGAGTAGATGGATTGAGGTTGCGGATAGAGCCAGTCGGCATAAAGCTTTAAAGTCGCATAGTGCAGAAAATCCGGGCCGAACAGCTGGAGCAGGGCGAATGAACAAACCAGGCCCGTAGCCGCCACACCTGACAACAATGGTTCCCGGGGATTGAACAGACTCCTTGGCTCGATGGGCCGAATGCGACTGAAGGCATCGGCGTACAGCATCGGCAGCAGCGGATTCTTCTCGCCCGGCTTCTGTCCCAACTCGATGGCGCTGACCAGCCGGTCTTGAATTTCCGGGTGCCGCTCCTCGATGTAACGGGCAAGGGTGGCATCGGGGACGCGATGCATAAGAGGCCTGACCAGGAACCAACCGAAGACCGCCAGTACAGCTATGATCGAGAGAGCGCGCGTGAGGGTCAGCATGCCGGCGTTGTAGTTCCAATAGTCGGCCGCCAGGCCTGCAAGGACGAGAATGACGAGGGTCAGGGCCACGGAGATGGCCAGCCCCTTCGCAAAAAGAATCCACCTCATCCGGCGGCGGACCCTGTGGATTTTATCTTCGAGTTTTAAATATTCATTTGTCATTGCAGTGTTTACCTTCCGACCGTTCAGCTTTCACCGTTCAGCGTTCAGCGTTCACCGTTCAGCGTTCCACGTTCAGCGTTCACCGTTCAGCGTTCAGCGTTCCAGCGTTCAGCGTTCCAGCGTTCGGCGTTCGCCGTTAGCGTGGAACGGTGAACGGTGAACGCTGAACGCTGAACGTTATTCCCCTGCCGCTACGTAGCGGTTCGCCAGAATCCCCTCCAAAACTAACAGGCCGAGAGCGGCGGCGACGAGGTACCACCACAGGCCCTGCCTGCGCTCAGAGGCGGTGCGCTGTTCAGCCGATATTGTCCCCGGTCCCTCGGACACCTCCACGGTACCCGCCGTTCGCTCGATTGCCTGCAGCACGTGCTTCGGATCGACCGGGGTCAAATCCGACTCGGCGGGGTCAAGGTTGACGGCCACGAGGTTGCTCAGGTTCCACACTTGGGTCTCGTAAAACCCCGGCTCCTCCACCACCAGGAACGGTGAATGAAGCAGCTCTTCCTCGCTAAGCTTGATTGCCTGGCCGCTCGGCGCGCTGACTTTCCAGTCCTGGCTGAAGGCGGCGCCGCTGCCTGACACCTTCTCGAGCGCCTTCTCAAAGTTCGGGTTAAGCCTGTTGACAGGCACACTCTCACCCACATGCAGGGTGTCGGAATCTCCCTGTAAACGCATGGCGTACTTCACCAACTCATGGCAGAACGGCAGGAAGACCGATTTCAGCGGAAGATCGTTCCAGTCGGTGTTGAAAGAGGAGGTGTACAGAAGAACCCGGCCCTTGCCCACCGCCCTCTCCAGGAGAAGAGGCGCACCCTTGTCCAGTTCCATGAGCGTAGCGCTTCCGACCACCGGCGTGGCCTCCAGGTAGGCGCGGAAAGGAGTGGTCAGGAAATACGATTGATGGACCGGTTCAAACACACGGAAGATATTGTGCTGCTTCTGGATGTTGGCAATCAGCGCCACCCCGCCGGAAGGCGCCTGGCGCTTTCTGACCAGCTGCGCAGGCAGAAGTGCCTTCAGTCTCCCGTTCAACCCTTTGACATCCGCCCGATTCCCAGCGGCGAGGATAAGTCCTCCGCCGTGATCTACGAAAGTCGTCAGCTTGTCGCCAAGCCGAGCCGGGATATTCGCCGGGTCGACGATCAGGACCGCGGAGTACGCAGTGAGATCGGCCGAGGTTGTTTCCAGGTCCTCCGTCGTCACGTCAAAAAGGGCGCCCGATCCGGCGACCAGTGCCTTCCTGATATAAACGTCCGGTGCGAATCCTTCTTGCTTTCGCGTCCCGTCTCGGTCCGCAAGCAGCAAAAGCCGATGCCGGTTCAGCGGATTCACAACAAAGAAGGCCGCATTGTCGGCATCAAGACCGTCCGTCGAGTTCAGGCTTACTTTTCCGCGGTTTATTCCCGTGGCCGGGGGGAAGGGCTCGAATTCGACCAGAGTTGTGCGCCCGGGCTCCAATTGGACGCTTTTCTCGGCCACAACCTTATCGTTCACTTCCAGCCTGACGGGTACTGAGGCTTTCTCATTCGAGACGATCCTCGCCGCCACCTTAAACTTCGGCTGGCTGCGGTCGCCTGTTTCTGAAACTTCCACCCGGGCGACAGCAGCGTTCCGGTTACCCGCCTGGCCGATGTTATGCGCGATTACCTGAACCTTCTTGGGAATCGCAATTCCTGCCGTTTCCTGCTTCCAGCCCGTCTGCTGGAAGTCGCTGATCAGGTGAATCTCCTGCGTGTCGTTCGGTGACGAGCTCAGCAGTTGTCCCCCAAGCCTCAGAGCCTGTCCGAAATCCGTCGGCCTGAAAGACGGCCGGACGTCACCGATCAGCGCGCTCAGGGTCCGCCGGTCGGAGTGAGGCTGACTGAGAACGTGACTGTTGTCCGAGAAGGCAACGAGATGACACGAGTCGCCGTCCCGGAGCTTTGCCAGAATATTGAGCGCCTCGGTCTTAGCTTTCTCCAAGGTGTCGCCGCTTCGCATACTCAGGGAGTTGTCGATGAGCAGAACGACCGATTTCCGGCCTGAAGACGCGACGACCGGGTCTTGTGTCGCGAAATAGGGACGTGCAAAAGCGAGGACGAGCAGGACCACCGCCAGCGCTCGCATGGCCAGGAGCAGAAGGTTCCTCAGCCGCAAGCGACGCCATGAGCGGCTGGGAGTGTGAGAAATAAAGAGCAACGAGCTGAACGGGATCTTGCGCGTCTCCTGGCGACGATAAAGATGAACAAGAATAGGCCCGACAACGGCCAAGGCCCCGAGCAAAAATAGCGGGTTAAGAAAACTCATTCGTTTTATCCGTTCAGCGTTCAGCGTTCAACGTTCAGCGTTCAGCGTTCAACGTTGGCTCTCGTTAACGGTGAACGATCAAACGGTGAACGGTGAACGGTGAACCGTTCTTCCTACATCGACTTCTGCCGCGTGTACAGGTACGAGTACAGGGCGTAATCAAGAGGACGCGAGGTGCTCAACAACTCGTAGTCGATCCCCAGGACCCCGCACTCCTTCTTGATCCGGCTGGTGTGCTCGTTCATCAGCCTGAGATAATCGGTCTTGGCCTGATCGGCCGACAGAACGGCCTCCCGTTTCGTCTCCATGTCCAGCAGCCGCACTCCTCCTGCGAAGTTGAAGTCCAGCTCCTGCGGATCGAGCACGTGCATGATTACCACGTCATTGCCCTTGAACCGGAACAGGCTCAGACTCTTCACCACCTCGTCGGTCGGCGCATACAGGTCCGAGATGAGGACGACGATCCCACGCCGCCGGATGGTCTTCGCCAGCGCCTCGAGCGGCTTGTGGAACTCGCTCCGATCACTGGTTTTTGCCCGATCGAGAAGATGCAGGATGCTGTTCATGTGGGCGATCCGGCAGCGAGGCGGCAATCTGTCCACGATCCGGTAATCAAACGTAACGAGCCCGACACTGTCTTTCTGCCTCTGCGCGAAATAAGCAAGCGATGCCGCCAGGTATGAGGCATACTCGATCTTGGTTATTCCGTCCGGCTTCGGACGCGAGCCATATCCCATGGAGGCACTTATGTCGAGAAGCAGGTGGACGTAGGTGTTCGTTTCCCCTTCGTACTCCTTAACGTAGAACCGGTCGGACCGCGCGAACACTTTCCAGTCGATTCGCCTCACATCGTCGCCGGGCATGTATTGCCGGTATTCAGCAAAATCGAGACTGAACCCGAGGTTGGGGGAACGGTGCAGGCCCGAAATAAACCCATCCACGACCGTCCGGGCGATTAACTCAAGATTCCGTATCCGGGCGAGCACCGAGGGATCAAGGAACCTCGTTTTGGATCGGGTCTGCTGAGCGAAAACCGATGAGTGCATATTGAGAAGCCCTTATCCACTAATCGCACGAATTAGACGAATTAAGCGGTGCCAAGACACCGCATAATTCGTTTACTCCTGTAATTCGTGGATAAACCAAATCATTTCAATCGTTCACATTCCCGAAGCCGGCGCCGGCACGGTTTCAACCAACTTCCGTGCAATCACGTCCGTCGTGATCTGCTCGGATTCCGCCTGAAAATTTGTCAGAATCCGGTGCCGAAGCACGGGGTAGACCAGGTGCCGGATGTCCTCCACGGAAACGTTAAATCGCCCCTGCATGACGGCCCGGGCTTTGGCGCCGAGGATCAGGAATTGCGCCGCCCGGAGACTGGCCCCGTAATTCACCCATGATCTCACGAAATCGGGAGAAGTCTCGTCCACCGGCCTGGACGCTCGAACCAGCCTGACCGCATAGCGGGCGATTGAGTCGGCGACGGGGATCATACGGACGACGCGCTGAAACTCCAGGATGTCGCGTCCGCTGATCAGCCGCTCGTAGCTGATATCGCGATAGGTCGTCGTAGCGCTGACGACCTGGACCTCTTCGTCCTCATTCAGATAGTCGATCACGATGTTAAACATGAACCGGTCGAGCTGCGCCTCGGGGAGCGGATAGGTGCCTTCGAGCTCGATCGGGTTCTGGGTGGCAAGCACGAAGAAGGGACGTTCCAGCTCATAGGTCACGCCCTGAACGCTGACCGTGTACTCCTGCATGGCTTCCAACAGGGCCGACTGGGTCTTGGGCGGCGTCCGGTTGATCTCGTCAGCCAGCAGAATGTTGGCAAAAATCGGCCCCTTGACGAAGCTCATCGTCCGTTTGCCCGTGCCGTGGTCCTCTTCGATGATGTCCGTGCCGGTAATGTCGGCCGGCATCAGGTCCGGGGTGAACTGAATTCTCTTGAACTTAAGATCGAGGACATTGGCGATCGTCTTAATCAGCAGAGTCTTCGCCAGACCGGGCACGCCCGTAATCATGGAGTGACCGCCGACAAACAATGAAGTCAGCACCTGCTCCACGACCTCATCCTGGCCGACGATCTCTTTCCGTATCTGGCGAAGGATGAGTTTGTTCGCCTCCTGCATTTTCTCGATCAATTCGGCTTCGGCCGGCGTGCCGGTCTGACCCCATGCGGCCAGCCCTGGGTCACCAGTTCTTTCCACGCGATTGTCCCTTAGCATTCGTTACCTCGTTCCTGTTTCACTGACTTAGTTTCAACAACAGCTCCTGGGCTGGTTCAAAAGCTGGCGCGATTTCAAGCGCCGCCAGGACTTGCTGCTTGGCTTCCGCCCTCATGCCGAGCTCAAAGAGGACATTGGCCACATCGAAATGGGCTGCCGCCCGGTCGACCGGCTCGAGCGCCAGGATGGCCCGATATTCCCTCAGCGCCATTTCCAGTTTTCCCTGGGAGCTGCCGACCTCGGCGAGCAGTTTGTGAACATCCGTGTCGAATGGATAAACGTAGACAGCGTTCTCCAACACTTGAAGGGCAGGGCCGGTCTTGCCGGTCTCCTTTAACCACTGTCCCAATTGCTTAAGAGCGTCAAAATTGCTGGCATTGACGGCGGTCAGCGCTTCGAGCTCTGCGATCGCCGCCGGAATATTGTTCTGCGCCTTGTAAACCTCGGCCAGCTGGAGGTAGGGGTTGTCCGGCTTGTCATAACCCGGATAGAGACTCTTCGCCTTCTGAAGATAAGGCACAGCCTTCTCGGGCTGTTTCTCGTCGACGTAGTACTTGCCGAGCCTCAAATTGACAAGAAAGCTGTCAGGCTTCGTGACGAGCAACGCTTGCAGTTTTTCGGGGGATTCGAGCGTGTCCTCCTGCTTGAGAAGCTCGAAATCAAGCGCTTTGAGGCCCGCCGCGTGTCGTGCAAGCAGGAATTGATTGAATCGAGTGTCAAACTCCTGGGGCGTCAGTCGCAGCACGCTGGAGAGAACCGTCTCCAGCGGCTTGTCCTCCTTGAAGCCCTTCAGCAGATCAAGGATGGCCTGAAACCCAAATTCCTTCTCGATGAAATCGCACGCCTCTCCCGCCTGGAAATAGGACAATTGGACCTGACCCGGAAAACTCGGGCGCTGAAACCCGGCATTCAGTTCCGCTATCGGTAGAAGCTTCTTTTCCTGGATCCCCTTCAGCGCCTCCAGCGCGACGCTGTCTCCCCAGCCGGGGCGCGCCTTATGCTCCTCCATCACCGAGATCCCTTCGCTTAACCAGCGCGGGACTTTGTGGTCCGTCATCCCGAGGGTTATGACGTGAGCAAACTCGTGCCACAAAGTGCTGCCCCAATGGAAACCTCCCTTGGGACGCGCACTCGGAGAGTCCATCACCATGCCCGGACCGAAACAGACCCCGAGGGCGCCGAGGCCGGGCAGCCCCAGAGTGCGCACGGCAAAGTCCTCGTGATCGGGAAACATCTCCAGGTAAAGCGGCGTCTTCGGACGATACCCGTAGCGGGTCGACAGCGTATCGAACGCCTGCCGCAGAAGCCCTGGGACATAGAGGCGAAGTACGTCCGCCTCCTTTTTGTGAAGTCTGATTCGGAAGTCGGTGCCCGCGGGGAGGCTCCGCGGCTCGTTACCTTGCGAGGAGCCGTCCCCATCGGTACCGGCGGGGACTTCGACGGTCGTGAAGTTCT
>RPQK01000316.1 GCA_003819755.1 Acidobacteriota bacterium
CTTTATCAGGCCTCGAGGCGACGCCGCTTTCCCCTGTGCACAATCGATCCGGTTCAATGATGATGCCGTTTGGCTCGATCCTGCATAGGGGAAAGCGGCGTCGCCTCGAGGCCTGATAAAGCGTCGGCCTCTCGTTGCCGCCGCACTCCAAAATGGCCTGGCGTCCCCGCGCTCCAAAAAGTAAATGACATTGAGTGTTGGCGCCTGCGCCTCCGAGGTCCCATCTTGAGATGGGATCTACGGTTGCTCACACCCTTCGTTGCCCTAGGCAAACGTCTTCAGGTTTAGCCGCCCTATTCAAGAATGCTCGCCGGATTAAAAGCGAGCGGGTAAGCGCCAAAAGACCAAGCCGGTGACCAGACCATTGCCTCTCCTCTTGCCCGAACTCCGGGCACCGTTAATTCAATAGCCAAATTCCCGCCATCCGGCAGATAGGGCGAAAGCCCTAAAGTGCTGAGGACGATTTCCGCCAGGTTGAAAGACATCGTCCCATGCGCCACGATGACGCCGAGATTGACGCGACCAAGCTCTTGGCTGATTCCACCGAGACCCGGCATAGACAATACCCTGACGGTCACCGAGGTGCTGAGGCCATCCAAGTTGAGCAGGTGGACATCAGTGGCCCAAGACTGACTGTTCCCGTTTGTCCACGGGGCGGTCAGGACCGTCCCATCGATCATCCAGGTGGCGATGCGTCGGGAACTGAGGAGTTCAAGCGTCTGGGGGCCATTGTGCAGGTGCGCGCTGACGAGAATCGGACGCGTCTCAATGCGCGCATTTCCGGTCAACTCAAACCAGACGGGGACCTCTCTCCCTGCCCAGCTATTAATTACGTTTCCCGGCACGGACACCACGACTGCGGCGGAGGCTCTCTCCGCGTCGGTCAGTGGTCGCGATACCGTATTGTCGAGGATAATCGCCGCGATCTGCCCAAGGTTCGAGGAAAAGGTGAGTTGAACTTCGTCGCTGTCCGCCAGCCGGAAGGGGAGCCCGTCCGCACCGTAGATACAATTCGAGGGGTCCGGATCGCGATGCGGGCGCAGCCTGCCTAACCAGATGGGTCCGAGCACCGCTCCCTTGTCGATGGTTCCGGTATCCGGGGGGCTGGCCCGCAAGAGTCTGCCGTCACTCCTTAGGTCAATAGTGGCGGTGCCGGGCTGGACGCCTTCCATGGAAACTCCCGACACTCCTGTCAGCCACTCGCCGGCTACGTTGCTTTCAAGAGGCACCCCGGTCAAAGCGTCTCGGGTTTGCACACTCACCCTGACGGCCCCTCCCTGGCGTAACACCTGACCGGCGTTCACCTGAACGCCCGGAAAAGAGATGGACCAGAGCGGTGTCCCAGTGCCGGTGTCGGTGAATCCCCTGCGCACGATCACGCGCCATTCGACGTAATTCTGGCCGGCCGCTGCTGTTACGACGGGGACGATCTCAACTTCCCCTCCGCCGTTTCGATCGTCAGGTGAGTGGAGGTAATACAGTTGAGCAGAGGGGCCTCCGGCAACAAAGCGTGCCCCGTCTTCCAGCCGCGCTCGAAGAATAAAATCCAAGCCGGAGGGCCGATACAACCCTTGTTTGAAGCCGACCAAGCAACCAGGGAGCGTGTAAATCGGACCGGCCGCCTCCTTGGCAAACCGGACCTTATCCAAATGTAGCTCGGGGATCGCCAACACTCCGAAATGGTACCAATCAGTGACCAGACTGAAATCGTGGATTACAAACTCCGCGTCCTCTGCCTCCAGGTACAGGCTGGTAGAAACCGTCAATACTCTAGGCCGGAGGACGGTAACGCCATCTACCTCAAACGCCAGGCTGAATCCGTTTGGGCCCGGGCTGGTGTCTTGGAACAAGTCGCCCGGGATCGCCATCGTCAGTTGTGCCGAGGCGCGGTCAAGATCAGTGAGCTCAAGGACCCAGGTGTGAAAAGCGATTCTGGAGATTCCGCTGAAGTCAGAGCTGAAAGTCAGTTGGAATGTGTCCGCAGCGGAAAGTTCAAACGGTGAGCCATCGGCATTCCAGATTGTCCGCCAGGTTGGGGTTCCTGCCACATCTATGAGGATCCGGCCTACGTCAATTGGAGGAATTAACGCGCCTCTATCATGAACGGCTGTATCCGGGGAGTACGAGACGAAGTTCTTCCGCCCCGAGCCAATTGAGATTTGCGCCTTAGTTGGCGTGATTTCCTGGTCCGTCCAAACCCCCCTCGTGCCGAAAGCGAAGGTGAAGTTGCTATTCTGCTCAAAAGGGATACCTGTCGAGGAGCTCCGCGAAGATACAGTCGCAGAGACTGAACCACCTTCAGTCAGAATTGTCCCGCAATCGATGGTGACGCCTCGGAGATCTATCCAGAATTGCGGCGGCCCCGAACCTAGGTCACCGAATCCGTTCGTGACGACCACCAGCCACTGTAAATAGTCCCCCTCGCTTGAAGGCGTAACAAGTGGGCTGATAGCGACGCCACCGCCGGCATTGCCTGTATACAAAAGCGCGCCCGTCCCACCCGAACCATCAAAGTGGGCTCCTTCCCCGAGAGTAATCTGGACGAAGAAATCGTGGCCGGCTGATCGGTACACACTCTGCTGGTAGAGAATTTGACCCTCCGCAAAGGAGGGGACCGTGTACCGAGGCCCTGTTCTTTCTCGCGCAAAGGGTAGCGGCGTGAACGAGACCTGAGCCGCAAATACCATTGAAATCACTTCGAGCAGACAGGCGAACGAAACGGCCCGCAGCAGGACTTGCCCCATAATTCCCCCCAAAGGCAGGTGATCGCCGAGCGGAACACCGACCGAAAAGCGGGTTTACGAAACGTACTCCCGTAGCGCGGATTCTATGCCAATAAGTTCGCAGCTAGCAAGGCAAGATGCAGTTATTCTGCATTTCTCAAGGATTCTGACTGGCCGAAAACGCCGGGAGCGCAGGCGGTCTCGACCATGTTAAGTTAGCTTAAGTATCTTTCACCTATAAAGTTAGCGAACATCGGGCGTCTCGGCTGCAGTCCCAGGCGCGGTCCGCTCGGGGTATGGAAAAAATGCGGAGAACTGCGGGCTACTTTCGGTGGGGGGCGGGCTGGGACCAGCTTTGTAGGTGGGTCAAGGGCGAGTCTGGGCGTCGGCCGTCTTTCGGTAGACCTCGAGGGTGGCTGCTGCTGCCGCGTCCCAAGTGAATGTCGCGGCACGGCATAGGCCTGCTTCCCTGAGTTTTTCCTGGCTGGAATCGTCGGCGTCGAGTTCCGACAACACTAACCCGATCGAGTCAACGTCTTCTGGATCAAAGTAGACAGCCGCATTCCCGGCCACCTCGCGCAGAGCCGGAATATCAGAGCAGGCTACGGGAGTGCCGCAAGCCATTGATTCAAGGACCGGAAGACCGAAGCCTTCGTAGAGGGAGGGGAAAACGAAGAGGCGGGCAGCTGAGTAAAGAATGGGAAGATCGGCGTCGTTGACCGGACCAATTAGTCGTACGTTTGATTGGACCTCAGGCCGCTGGAGAAGTCGTCTGACGTCGTCATAACGCGAATCCCAAGGACCGGCAATGATCAGTAGGCGCGACGTGTCTCTGAATGCTTTCTGCCACGAGCGGACGAGGCGTTCAAGATTCTTATGAGGCTTGTTGATACCGACATAGAGGGCGAAGTCGGAAGGAAGTCCGTATTTGGTTCGAACCGTCTGAATCGCCTCCGTCGATGCCGGTTTGAAGCGCTCAGCAACCCCGAGGTGAATGACTTGGATCTTTTCAGGCGGAAGCCGGTAATGAGTGGCCAGCGCCTGCCCGGTGGTTCTTGAAATAGCGATCACCACCGTTGATGCGCCCAGCGCCAACCGATGGGTTAGGCGGAAAAACAACCGGGCTCTCAGCCCGACGGACGACGGAAACAGGGCGGGAATCAGGTCGTAAACCGTAAGCACCGTCGGAACGACGGGCCGATAAGGCATCAGGTAGTAGGTGCTGTGATAAACGTCGATGTCATGCCGTTTAAGGAGCCGGGGGATAGTCAGTTGCTGGCGCAAGGAAAAAGGAGAAACAGATGTTGTCAGGCGGGTGACTTTACCTGGGAGACCCCGTAGCTCGCGCGCGTTGGAACAGATCAAGCTCAATTCCTCGCCCAATGTCAAGATCCGAGACATGGCACGAGCCAATTCCGAGGCGTATCTTCCGACCCCGGGAAAGTGTGAGGTAGCGGTACGGACGTCAATACAAAATTTCTTGGCGCGTGTCACTGGCATAAGGGGTGTCGGTCCGCATGATTCTAGCCCGTGATTCTCGCAATATAGTATTCTTTTGCGTGGCCTGAGCGCTTGTCGCAACCCACTAGCAAAGGATGCCCCTGAGAATCAAGTCCCGAGTTGAAGGTATACGAGGCTGGCTGGATCTGCGGCTGGTTCTGGCCTGGCTGTTGGTTCTGATCGTCCTGTTCTGGCCCTTCGTGCGTGGTTCCGACCCCGTCGGTTATTTCAGCTGGGTGCGATCGGTTGTCATCCAGGGAAGCCTCGATGTCACAGACGAGTTTGCTCACTACGGAATCCCGCATGCCAGGCCCCGAGCGTCCACGGGTTATCTGGCCAATCCATGGGCCGTCGGAACCCCCCTTCTCTGGGCACCTTTCTACCTCGTCGCACACCTGTTGGTCCGCCTGGCGGGGGTGTTCGGCTCGGCCATTCCTCCTGATGGTTATTCATGGCCGTATCCTTTGGCCTGCGCGTTAGGATCCGCCCTTTATGCCTTGGCCGGACTCGTTCTTCTCAAGGTGCTGATTGAAAAGTGGCTGGAAAAGGCCGTCGCCAGACTTAGTGTCTTGACCATTTGGCTGGCCTCTCCTCTGGTCTTTTACATGTCGGCGCATGCGCTGATGTCTCACTCCTGCGAGTTCTTCACGATTGTTTTGTTCCTCTTCATCTGGGCCAGAACAAAGGAGAATCGAGCCGGTTCCGCGCTGTCACTTGGGTTTGCGGGCGGGCTTGCCGCGTGTGTCCGGATCCAGAACGCTCCGATCCTGGCGTTTGCCGTTCTATTCTGGTCATTTAGGACGTTTCGAAGGGGAGAGTCCTTTCTGACCCTGCTTCGATCGCTCGCTTTGATCGGCACCGCCGCTTTCCTCGGATTCTTGCCGCAACTCATCACCTGGAGAGTCGTGTTTGGTTCATGGGTGGTGGGTAATCCGTATGCGGCGAGCGGTGAGACGCTTAACTGGACCTCGCCTCATCTCCTCGATGTGCTGTTCTCCTCGACGCGGGGTCTGTTCCCGTGGATCCCCGCGGCTCTGCCGGCGGTTTGGGGTCTGTGCATCCTCGTCAAAAGGCAGCCCTATTGGGCGGCGATTCTGATTCCGCATGCCCTGACTCAGGTCTATGTAGTCGGTTCGTGGCCCGCCTGGTCCGGGGCGGCTTCGTTCGGCCCCAGATTGCTTATAAGCATTCTTCCGGCGCTTGGTCTAGGCCTCGCGTGCGCGCTGGGGCGGGCGAAAGATCAGCCGAAATTGCGGGTTTTGTTCTGCGGCTTGCTTATAGGCTGGAATCTTCTCCTGCTCGCCCGATATGCCTTACAGGATATTCCCCGTCTGGGCGCCATCTCCTGGGAGCGACTCATCCTTGGCCAGTTCGAGTTTGCCGCCCGACTGCCACAGTATGTCACCCGGCTTCTCGACGGCTTGTTCCGACACCTTTCGTAGCCCTCATCATAGAGCGTCTACTTTTTCGCCATCAGTTGCCCGTACAAGTCCATCACGCGGTCCAACATCGTTTCTTTTGAGAACAGGGAACAAACCCGCTTTCTTCCGGCATTCCCCATCCGCTTGCGCGTCTCCGGGCACTCAAGCAAATGCCTGATTGCGGCAGCCAGGGCGATTGGATCACGGGGCGGCACGACCAACCCTGTCTCGCCATGGCGATTCACGAAAGACGTCCCTGTTCCCAACTCTGTCGACACCACCGGGACCGCCGACGCCATAGCCTCGAGCTGAACCAGTCCGAATGCCTCGCTCCGCTGAATGGAAGGAAGAACAAACACGTCTGCGGAACGGTAAAGAGCGGGCAGTTCGGCATCAGGCACCTCGCCGAGGAAATGCACCCGGCCGGAGATGCCCAACTGATCAGCCAGTCGACGATAGTCGGCTTCTGCGCTGCCGCTGCCCGCGATGAGGAGTTGCCCTGGAACAGTGACCATTGCATTGAGAAGAAAGTCCAGACCCTTGTAGTAGCGGAGGTGGCCGACAAAGAGCGTAAACGGTGGCTGAAAGCGGCTACGAATCTCCGGTTGGTTGTCTTTGTCGTTGAGAAAACGCTCAACTTCAATGGCGAGAGGGATAACCAGGCACTTGTCAAGTACCGGCCTCAGGAAAACCGAGCTTTGGGCATACACCGGGCTCGTTACTATGATCTTGTCGGCTCGCTTCAAGAGAAGGCGCAGCAGGGGGGCGTAGACGCGGAGGAGATAACGCTGTCTGATCACATCGCTGTGATAGGTGATCACCAGTCTGCTGCGGTCGCCAAAGAGAAGGTGAGCCAATTCCCCCGGAGGGTACGGAAAGTGAAGGTGGGTAATATCTGGCTTCAGGCGGCGGAAATGGCGAAAAAAGTCCAAGCTCAATGGTGCAGATGCGATAGTCAGAAGCCGTCCGCATTTGACCACTGGAAGTCCGTTGACTGTTTCCTGACGCGTCCTCAGCCCGGTATTGGTCACCAGTACTGAAACATCCACGCCACGCGCCTGCAGACCCTCTGCCAGCAGCTTTAGATGGTTCTCGATGCCTCCGAGAACCGGAAAGTAATCCTTGTAGACCTGTAGAACTCTCACAACTCAATCAGACCAGCCGAGCGAGGCAGAGGCGGAAGCCGACTGGCGAAATCGACCTTGCCCAATCAGTGACTTTGTGTCAGCCGGAAAATGTGCTCCAGAACGACTATCCCTACGATTCCGGCCAGCACAGCAGCAGCAAACAGTATTTGGCTCTGAAGGAAGGGCAGATACGGAACCAGGAGGGCGAGCAGGCCGGATGCAACCGTCACCGTATAGATTAACACCACCGCCCCCCGCCGGCCGAGGCCAAGATCTGCGAGCCGGTGCCCGGAATGATCCTTTCCGGCTGTGGTCAGCGGGTTCACGCCTCGCCGGATGCGTGAGACGGTTACGAGAGCGGCGTCAAAAAGCGGGACGGCCAGGATCAAAACGGGTATGGTCCAGCTCTGGAGCCCCGAAAGGCCCAGAAAGCGCAGCTTGATGCCAATGGCCGCCAGAAGAAAACCGAGGAACAGAGGCCCGCTGTCTCCCATGAAGATCCGGGCAGGCGAAAAGTTCCAGACGAGAAAGCCAAGATTGGCGCCCAGCACTGCTGCAGCCATTATGCCGACTAGAATTTGTCCTTGAAGGGCGGCACAGACTAAGAAGAACCCCGCAGCCACGGCCGCCACGCCGGAACACAAACCGTCCATGTAATCCAGAATGCTGAAGGCCGAGGTGATGACGATAATCCAGCCGGTGGTGAGAAGCAGACTTATCACAGGTTCGGCAAGACCTTCCGATCCGAAGAAATGGAACGGGAGCGACTTGATTCGGATCCCGGATAGCGCCAATATCAAAGCTGCTAAAGGCATACCAACGACCAGCTTCGTCAGCGAATGCAGCAGCCCCCGATCATCGAGGAGCCCCACCAGGACCAGAACCGTTGCCCCCCCCACAATCCCCCACAATTCGGCCCACATGCCTGGCTCCTGACGGCCGAACTCAAAAGTGAAAAGCAGGATGACCGAAGCGATGACACCCGCGTAGATAGCCAGGCCTCCCAGGCGCGGCGTGGGCCGGAGGTGCACCTTTCTCGCGCTGGGTTGATCAATAAAGCCAAAACGGGTGGCCACCAAGGCACAGACTGGCGTCAGCAGACAACAAACTGCCATCGCGGTCCCAAAAATCAAGAGATGAGTCCACATACTCGAAACCTCACGAGTAAAAAGGGTTAACGCCTGAGGATTCTATCATTCCGTGCCACAAATTCAATTCGGATTCTCGTGGGAACAGAAGTGGCACTGCAAGGTGGAGGCGTCCGCTGGGAGCGCAGGCGTCTCGCCGAATGTCATTTGTTTTTTTTGCGGGGACGCAATTCTTGGGGCACGGCGGCCCGATCAGCGGCGGCTGAGCAGCGATTTTCCGGTGCCTTTATAATTTACTTTTACGCGGATCTATCGGCGATTCCCGGCGACCTCAGCCCTTTCGCGTCCCTACCTCTTCCCAAGACTGGCATGAATCTCAACATACAAGCGGCTGGTGCCGGGACAGTGTCTAAACCGATCAAATTGATCGCCCTGCTA
>RPQK01000317.1 GCA_003819755.1 Acidobacteriota bacterium
GAAGGAAAAGGAGGGGACGGAAGCCGGCAGGGGGCGGAAGTCGGAAGAAAAGGAGATAAGAAGTAAGAAGTCAGAAGTCAGAAGGAAAAGCAGGGGGCGGAAGTCGGAAGACAAGAAGACAAGAAGTCAGAAGTCAGAAGTCAGAAGGAAAAGCAGGGGGCGGAAGTCGGAAGACAGAGGTCAGAAGTCAGAAGTCAGAAGTCAGAAGGAAAAGCAGGAGGCGGAAGAACAGACTTGGCGAGCCTCCTCTTCTGACTTCTGACTTCTGACTTCTGACTTCTGACTTCTGACTTCTGTCTTCTGACTTCTGACTTCTGACTTAGCGCCCTAGTCGCTCAACGCCCAGCCCTGCCGATACTCGCGGCGGACGAACTTATTGGCCTCGGGGAGGTTGGTGACTGCCATGTTCGGGCCGTCCCACTCAAGACGCACATTCCTGCCTGTGCGGATGGCAACGTTTCCGCGCAGGACGATTTCGGTCAGCGGGCCGGACACCTCAAAGTTCGAACTGGCCGGTTCCCCACCTTTACACGCCTCGATAAACTCCGAGTAGATGCCAGAGACTCGCCTGATGGTCTTGGGCGGCCGCTTGTACGCACGCATCGCGGTCTCGGGAATGATTCGCCCGGTGCCGCCCTCATCCGCCATGATCTTCCCCTTGGTCCCGATGATAAGAGAACCCGTCCCCGGCATTCTCTTATCGGGTTCCAGCTCCTTGGGTCGGGGCGGCATCAATCCTCCGTCGTACCAGGTGTACCGAACGGGCGGCTTCGACCCGCGGGCGGGGAAGTCGAAAGTGACGACAGAGCCGGCGGGCCCGGACTCGTTCGGCTGTTGTGGAGTAAAACTCGCCTCAACACTGGTCGGATGGCTCAACTCCAGCGCCCAGACCGGCATATCCATGATGTGGCAGCCCATGTCACCGAGCGCGCCGGTCCCGAAATGCCACCAACCGCGCCAGTTGAAAGGAGCGTAAGCAGAATTGTACGGGCGGAAGGGTGCCGGACCGATCCAGCGGTCCCAGTCCAGTCCCTCGGGGACCGGCATTTCTTCTTTCGGGCGCGGGATTCCCTGCGGCCAGATAGGCCGATTCGTCCAGCTCTGGACTTCGGTCACATCACCGATGGCGCCGTCCTGAATCCACTCGACCAGCAACCGGATGTATTCGGACGCGTGAGCGTGGTTACCCATCTGGGTCTTGACGTTATGCTTGCGGGCCGTTTCCCGCATCATGCGGGCCTCGTAGACGTCGTGAGTCAACGGCTTCTCGCAATAGACGTGTTTGCCGCGGGACATGGCCGCGATAGAGGCTAGGGCGTGCATGTTGTCGGTCGTCGCCACTAGCACCGCATCGATCCCCGCCTCCTTCGTCAACATCTCGTTGAAGTCGACATAGGTATTGCAGCCTTTGTACGTCGACGTTCCCTTCTCCTCGGCGTAATGCTTTTCGACGAGGGCCTTGGCAACCTCGGAACCGGCTCGACCACGAAAATAAAATTGCGCGTAATCGGCGTCCTTGCGGACGTCACACACTGAGATAACCTGGACCGCGGGGATTTGCATAAAACCCCGGAGATCCACGCAACCCTGGCCGCCTGTGCCGATTGCGGCAAGATTGACTTTGTCGTTTGGCGTCACCTGACCACGCCCGCCCAGCACGTAGCTCGGGACGATGGTGAACGCCGGGACTGCCGCCGCTCCGGCTTTCACGAAATCACGGCGCGACAGACGGTTCTGATTTGACTTATTAGGCATGTTTACTCCGCTCCACAAAAGGTTAAGGTGACTATCATATCACCCGGGATGATAAACTTTGCGGGCCTAAAAATTATGAATCTACTTATAACCGGCGCGGCTTCTGGTCTCGGGCGCACCCTGGCGCTCGACCTGGCAAGAGAAGGACATGATCTGGCTCTGTTTGATCTCAACTTCGAACGGCTGGGTGAAACTGCCCGGGAATGCCATGAACTGGGAAGCGACGCTCTGCCGATTGCCGGCGACGTCACCAAGCCCGCTGACTGCAAGCGTTTTGTCGATGCCGCCGTCGGCCGGTTTGGCAGAATAGATGCGTTGATCGCGAACGCCGGAATCAGCATGTGGGCAAAATTCGAGGACATCCAGGACCTGGCCGTCTTTCCCAAGCTGATGGAGGTCAACTACCTGGGTGTCGTTTACTGCACCTATCACTCCCTGCCGCACCTTAAACAGAGTCGCGGCGTGATCGTCGCCATATCGTCTATCCAGGGAAAAATCGGGGTTCCGTATCACACCGGCTATGTTGCCAGCAAACACGCCGTACAGGGTTTTTTCAACGCATTGAGGACGGAGCTGAGAGGGACGGGCGTTGATATTCTGCTGGTTCTGCCCCACTGGCTGACCGGGACGAGATTGCGTCAACACGCGTATGGGAAAGACGGAGCGCCTCTCGGGAACGCGCGCAGCCGGCACAGTAGGGAGTCGGTCACCGTCGAGGCCTGTTCGAAAGCGATTATTGCTGCTATGGGCAAACGACAGCGTGAATTGGTGATTCCGCCCAAGCTCAAGGCCCTTCCGTGGTTGAGCCTGATCAGCCCCCGCCTGGTCGAATATCTGGTGACCCGGAAAGTGGATGAGCAGCGGTAACCCGCTGACCGGCTGACCGCTGACCGGTTAGCGACTCTGTCAGCGGCCAGCCGGTCAGCGGGCAGCGGGCAGCCGGTCATCTGGACGGTTCCTGAAACACCTCTTTCCGGTCCGGTGATCAGGGAAAAACCCTTGCTTTTCAGATAATTTTGGACGATGCTCACACTCATTCCTAAGGGCGGGGGCATGGAAGATACGACAAAAGCCAGGGCGATGGACAGGATCAACCTGATCTGGGTGGGTGTCGGCTTCAGTGCTTTTTACTGGATCCTCGAATCGGTCAGAGATGTTTTGGCCTTTGGCCGGGGGACGCTCACCGAACGACTTTTCTACCCGGACCTCACGTCGGTCTGGATGCGGCTCCTGATCATCTGCATGATCATTTTTTACGGGTTTTACGCGCAGTCGATCAAGGCCAATATCAACCAGGAAGGGTCGAATCGCGCGACCGGTCGGTTTCGGATCGTCGTTAGCGGCTTTTTGTTTGCCTTGGCCTACTGGTGCCTGGAAGCGGCGAGAGACGTCTTCATATTCAAAAAGGGCTCGCTCTTCGTCCAACTCGTCTATCCTGACGTGCCGGACCTTTCGGTTCGACTGCTGGCCGTCTGCGTTTTGATTCTCTTCAGCGTTTACGTTCAGAACCTGATCAACGACCGTCGCGCGCTCGAAGAGTCAATGCGTCAGAAACAGGAGGAGCTCGAGAAGCTGGTCGAAGAGCGGACGGCCGAGCTTCGCAAGGCCAACGAAATGCTCCGGGAAGAGGTTGAGGGACGCCGAAGGCTTGAGACCGCGCTGTGGATCAGTCGCCGCAGTTTTCAGGACATTGTGAACGCCACAACCGAGGGAATTGTCATGGTCGACCAGGCGCACAATATCCGATTTGCCAACTTGTCCTTCGAAGAGATGTGCGGCCGAACATCCCAGGAAATTGTTGGAGAACCTTTCTCCCTTCCCCTAAACATTGGCCAAACGGCTCACGTAATGGTCAAGAACCCGACCGGTGCGACGGAGGTGCAGATGCGGGTGTTAGAGTCCGAGTGGGAAGGAGCCCCCGTTTTCCTGGTTCTCCTTCATCCTTTGTCCGACGCCGAAGCTCTTGCCAGGTGGTGATTTGCAAAGGAGAATTTTTACCGCGAGAGCCGTATTGTGGGCTGGCCTCGCCGCCGTTTCCTGCTCTGCGCCCGATCCCCCATCGCGACCGCCCTCTGCGGAAATCAGCGCGCCGGCCGAGCCTGAAATCACGCTCCTGGCGGTCGGCGACATCAACCTGGGAAGACAGTGCGGACAGTCGCTGCTCAAGGAAGGGATGCATTATCCTTTCGGGCATCTGCGCGCCTGGATCGAGAGCTTCGACCTGGCCTTCTGCAACCTGGAATCAAACATTTCCGAGCAGGCCGGGGAGACCGTCAAGCCGGGCAACCGGCTGATCTTCACCGCTCCCCCCATAGCCGCTCTGGCGCTGCGGAAGAGCGGGTGGGACCTTGTTTCAACCGCCAACAATCATAGTTCCGATTACGGCTTGAAAGCGCTTAAGGAGACCGTCGTACGGCTCGAAGCAGCCGGGATCCCTTACAACGGCACCGCGTTATGGGCCACTGATCTTTATCAGCCGACTTACGTGAAGGTGAAAGGGAAAAGAATCGCTTTCCTGGCCGTCACGGATATCAGCAACGTCCCGGTTCGCGGGGCGGCTCTTGAAAGATATTTGAACATGGCCGATCGAGAGTGCCTTCTCCCGGCCCTGCAGGCTGCCGAACGAACGGCGGACTTCACGATCCTCTCCTATCACGGGGGGAACGAGTACTGGGATTTGCCGACGCCTGGCTCCCGCCGTTTCCTCCGATGGGCGGTCGACAACGGCGTGGATCTCGTCCTCGGTCATCACCCGCACGTGATACAGGGGGTCGAGAACTACCGGAAGGCTCTCATCATTTATTCGCTCGGTAACTTCACCTTCTACCAGGGGGGTCACCCTTACTGGACCAATTACGGGATGGCAGCGGCTATCTCCATTGGGGCCAATGGTATTGTGGGCGCACGATTCCTTCCCATTCACGCCCACTTTCAGCCGAAGCTCATCCAGGAGCGAGAGCTGCACGCTTCTGTTCTCAGTCGGCTCAGTTTTCTGACCCAGCAGATTGCGTCTCGTCCTATCAACGACTAACCTACAGTCATGGTTACAATCGAAATAACCTACCGCGGCGACTTGCATTGCGAGGCCAGGCACCGGCCAAGCGGGCAACTCGTCCAGGCCGCCTTTCCTCCCGCCGACAGGGCCGGGAGCGATGCATTCTCGCCAACCGACCTCCTCGCAGCGGCATTCGGCACGTGCCTCGCCATTGAGCTGGGGAGAATAGCCGAGAAGGAACTGCTGAACCTGGCGGGTATGAGGGTGAGTGTAACCAAGGAAATGGTAGACGCGCCCGTTCGCCGGATCGGCCGGCTCTGCGCCCTGATCGAGATTCCCGTTCCACTCACGAGCGGCATGAAAGCAAGCCTGGAGCGAGCCGCGCACCGTTGCCCGGTCAGGGCGAGCCTATGCGCGGAAATAGAGACAGGCGTGCACTTTGTTTTTGCTTGAGTGGAATTGGAGTTAAAAGTTGAAAGGACCTCAAGGACCTCAGCGACGTGAGACCAGTTGTTGTCTTTGAGGTCTTTGGCGACTTGGGGTCGCATTTCCCGGACTCAGCCCAGCCCCAGCCGACTGGTCAGCTGGGCGAATCGGGGGTCCTGTTTGAGCCCGTCAAAGGTCGGATCGACCTTTATGATCAGAAGGCTGCTGTCCCACCGATTGAAAGCCTCGTTCAGGCACCGGAAGGCCAAATCATTCTCACCCAGCAGGGCGTGCGTCTGTGCGCAGAACATCGGGTTGGTCCGACCTTCGCCGCTGTTCAAATAATGCTGAAAGAGACGAACCGCCTCGGCCCTTTTTCCGGCAATGATGGCCCTAGTAATGGCCAGTTGCTGACCGTCTTCCCGGCCTCTCTTCATCACCTTGTCGATCTCGTTCAGGGCTTCCCGGATTTTTCCCTGTCGCCAATAGCTCTCGGTGAGAATCAGCCGAAGCTGCTCGGAGTCCGGATGAAGCTCAAGGTTCTCGAGACACTTCTGCTCCGCTTCGGCATACCGCCGGGCGAGAAGTAGACACTGTGCCAGAAAGGTGTTCGGAGCAAGGGAGATCGGGTCCAGATCACGGGCTGCTTCGGCTTCTTCGATGGCCTGTTCGGCTCTTCCCTGACCGATCAGACAAAGAGCCAGCCAGTGGTGAGAGGTCGGGTAGCCGGGATTCAGGCGAATAGCCTTTCGGAAGCCCTCCTCCGCTGCCTTCCAGTTCCGCTCATACGACATGCTTATCAACGCCAGGGACGCGTGCGGTTCGGCAGCGGACGGATCAAGTTCCAAGGCTTTCTGTGCAGCCGCCTTTGATTTCCTGAAGGAGTCGTCGGGATCGCGGAAGCCGTAATGCGCCAGAAGGTTGTAAGTGTCTGCCAAACCGGAGTAGGCGAGCCCGAAGTCAGGCGCGACTTTGACCGAGTGTTCGAAGAACTCCGTGGCCCTCAGAAGCGAGTCACGCGAACGCTGGTTCCAAAAGTACCGTCCCTTCACATAGGCCTGATACGCCCCGGGGTTGACCGGTTCAGCTTTCGCGAGCTTCTGTTCCTCCTCTGGCGTAAGGGTCGTCCTGATCTCTTCGACAACCGCCCGGGCGACTTCCTTCTGCAGGATCAGGATGTCCTTGTACTCACGCTCGTAGGTTTCGGACCAGAGATGCCGATCCGTTCTTCCGTCAATCAACTGCGCCGTGATCCTCACCCGCTGACCAACCGGCATGACGGAACCCTCTATGAGGGCATCGACCTTCAACTGGCGAGCGATCGCGGAAATCGGCAGGGTGCTGGCCTTGTAGCCCATCACCGAAGTCCGGGAGGTCACCTGGAGAGTACCAAGACGCGCAAGATCCGAGATCAAAGCCTCGGTCATCGCGTCCGCGAAATAGTCCTGCTCTGGATCGCCAGAGAAGTTCTTCAGCGGCAGAACCGCCAGGCTGGCGATAGGGGCGTCCGCTCCGCCGGAGTTGGCGAAATGCGGCAGAACCCAGAAAACGAGGATCAGGACCGTGAACAGGGCAAAGATCGAACCGACAAGTACGAATTGCGAAAAACGAGCGGCGTTCTTCTTCTGGGGAACCGGAACCGGATCGGACGGACGAACATCTTCCGACGGTTCGGCAGGCGCCGACGGGAGAGCGTCGGCAGCCGGCGGCGCTTCGGGAGTTAAAGCGACGGCGGCGATCAGGCGGTATCCGCCCCGCGGGATCGTTTGAATGACGTGCGGCTTGCGAGGATCATCTTCCAAAGCCTTCCGAAGCTCGGAAATACAGCGGACCAAGACATCGTCCGTGACGTAGGCATCGGTCCAGACCTGTTTTTTCAGAACTTGCTTGGAGACGACCTCATCCGGAGATCCGGCCAGGAAGACCAGAACCTGCATGGCCTTCGGCTCGATATGAACATCGCGATCGCCTCGGGTCAGAAGATTCAGCTGCGGTTGAACGAGCCAGTCGTTGAGGGAAAAATCACCGCGCACTACTTCCTCCGTCCCGAACCACCGATGTTCAGAAGAAAAACTCTCAGAAGACGAACTCTCAGAAGGAAAACTCTCAGAAGGAACACCCCTTTGGCTGTTCATTTTATACGAAAGCCAGCCGAGGAAGGTTCTACGCCAGGCAAGTTCCTCGCCCCGGTTCTTTTCCCCGGCGTGGGCCTGTAGCCAGAAACTGTTATTTTTTAAGGGCTTGACGGTGAAACATTAGAACCTCATCAAAACCTCAGAAACTCCTCAGCGGGGTCGAGCGTTCTAATAGGCAGGTAAGCGAGATGATCCGTTACCGAGAAATTGTGAATGGCGATGACGCCAAGACGAATAACAACCAAATGGAGTTGAGATGGCTCGAAGACGAGCCCCGGATGAGAATGGAGGAGAGTATGAAAAAGAACTTGTTGCTGTCGGCTGCGGTTGTAGCCCTGATTTTTGCTTCGGCCGTTTATTCAAACGCAATGGTAACGACCATTCTGCGCGTGAACGTTCCCTTTGCTTTCCAGGTTGGGAAGACTCAGGTCCCGGCTGGCGCTTACGTGGTGCAGATTGAGCGGGCAACCAGCAGTTCGGCCCTCGGGACCGCCCTGCGCCTGACCACCATGGACGGAAAGAGTCAGTTCCGCGTCGTGGCCACCCCAGGGAACTACAGGGCCGCCACCAGAGCAGCCCTGACTTTCAACAAGTATGCCGACTCCTACTTCCTGGCGAGCGTTGACTCGTATGGTCTCGGATGCCAGGTGAGCAAGTCGAAGATCGAAAAGGAAGTGGCCGCGAAGATGCAGCCGGCCGAAAGGGCTTCTGTCGCCGCCGAGTAGCGGCAGAATTGCCTCCGGGAACCAGGTTCCCCTTCCTAATCCTGGTTCCCCCGGAGGCTTCGCTTCTTTAGCCCGGGTCCACCCCGAAATGGCCCGGGCTGGAGAAGAAACCGCTGACCGCTGACCGCTGAGAAGGTGCGAAAGAATCAAGCGTGTCGACGGGCTTTTATCGTGGCCGGACTCTCCAGAGTCCGGCGCGTACATCGTGCAACCAGCCATCATCCACGCGCCGGACTCTGGAGAGTCCGGCCACGATAAAA
>RPQK01000318.1 GCA_003819755.1 Acidobacteriota bacterium
CCGGCAGGAGTGGGAGGAGGGACTCCTCGCACCCCTGCCGGGGTGCGTTCTTGCTCTGCGTCGTTTTCCGGGGGTGTCGCCTGGAAAACGGCTCCACCCCCGGCTACTCTCCTCTCACGCCTCCGGCGTGAGGGTCCCATCTGGACATGGGACCCACGGTTGCCGGTCCCGAAAGGCCGTGCGCGTCTCTGTTTCATTGGAGCAGCACTTGACCTTTCGCAACCTCACGGCCTCGACGGGGTCTTCTGCCGAATCAGACGCAAATCGGCACGGTCCTCCGCCGTGTTATTCGCGGCATTCATGTCTTCCGTGCTTGTGACTGAAGCGCTGTTCACGACCAAAGCCCTCACGCCGGGGTCGACCTCCACGGTCAGATCTATGATCGCCGCACAGTACAGGGGGCACAACGAAAGGCTCGCACTCGTACAGGTAACAGTTTGCCCCTGGCCGCTGCACTTGAAGGAAGCACTTGACTGGGAGACGAAGCTCAAACCCGGGGGAAGCTGGTCGACGACCATGATGGGCGCGGCGGTTGAAACTGTCCCTTGGTTCTTTACTTGCAGTCGATAGGTTGCCGCCTGCCCGGCTCGAAAATCAGCCAATCGGGCGTTGGTAATCGTCAGATCGACTCCTTCCGCGATCCCGGAGAGGCTGACGGCGCCGGTCGGTCGCAAGATATCGTTCGATGGGATACGAAGAACGGCGAACTCACCAGCAAATGAGGTGCTCGAGAGCGCCTGTGGCGCAAACGACAGCACCACGCTGCAGGTTTGAGACGCCCCGAGGATCTTTCCAGAGCACCCGTCTTGTGTGACCACGAAATTCGCCGCATTCCGGCCCGCCACCGAACCGTGTCCCAGCGTGATGTTTGCCGCCGAGGTGTTCTTTACCGTTATCGTCCGATCCGCGTGGCTTCCGATTCGGACTTGCCCAAACGAAAGAGCGGCCCCGCAGTCGGTTTGCAGCCCCGAGAGGCCGATACGAAGTAAAGCCGCGGCCCCGGCTCCACTGCCTGTTTTCTCGACCAGCTCGACTTTGACACCGCGATAAGGGTCCACGAACGCCTGACCGGGCAAAATATCTGAAAACCGGTGGAGAGAATCCGGGCGTGTCGTTCCGTCGCCTGAGAGCCGCAGAAGATTCATCGTCCCCGGCTGCCATCCGTCCGCCTCAATCGAGATCCTCCCAGGCGCCTCGACAGAAGAACTGGACGAGCGTGCCAGTCCAAAGTTGATGCCGGGTGTCTCGGTACCCGCAGTTACGAGGACGGGCTTAGCCTGGGTCCGAACCGTAACGTTGTCGTAATACTCGCCGCGATACCCGGATCTAGACGCATAAAGGACGCAGCTGCCGGCCGGCACTCCTTTTAACGAGTAGAATCCTGAACTGTCAGTTCTCACATAGATGTCCAGATACCGCCCCTGCAAGTCGTAGGTGTCAATCCAGACGCCTTCGACCCCCTTCCCGTCGGAATCGCCTGTCACCCTCCCCGAAATTACTCCGCCCAGCGCCAGGCTGATATCGATATTGGCCTTATGCTCCCCGGCGGCGACAGGGACGAGCGTGGCCTGGTCCTTAAAGCGAGCATCCCTGTAATACTCGTCGACATATTCCCCTCGTTGGTTCGTTCTCAGGTAGAACGAACCGGGCCGGAGGCCGGAAAGGGAGTATTGACCGGACGCGTTCGTCGTTGCGCTCTTCTGGTACTCGCCATCTGAAGACGAGGCATACATCGGTGCATTCGGGAGGGGCTTGCCGTCCGAATCCCTTACCACTCGTCCTGAGATGAATCCCCCGGCGGTAAGATGGAAGTTGATTCCGGTGGTAAAGGCCCCTGCCGTGACGGTGACCGGTTTGGCCGATGAAGAGGTGAAAGCATTGTCGTAATACTCGTCAACGTATCCCGTCGAGTTGTTAGTCTTCAGGAACACTGTGCCCGCCAGTGTCCCAACCATGACGTAGTCGCCCGCGGAGTCCGTTTCCGCCGAGCTCAGGTAATGCCCATTCGAATCGTAGGCCTCCACCCAAACACCGGCGATACCCTCGCCCTGATCTCCCGTTACCGTCCCCTGAATGCCGCCGGGCAGTTCAAGGCTCTCGAACCGAATCGAATCCTGCGAGGCGGAGGAACCGTCAAAAAGGGAATTCGAAAACAGGCGGACCTGAACGGCGTCACTCGTGCCGAAGTCATCCGCGGGTTTTCGATACTCGATCCAGTAGCCGATCGGGTTCCCGGAACCATTCACTCCCAGAGGAATTTTGATTGCCTTTGCGCCATTTGAAGCTCGTTCCAGTTGCTCGACGAGATACTGGCCCGAAGCCGTGACCGTTTGAATGCTGCTTTCCGGCAGCCAAAGCGCTTGAGACTTCCAGATGGTGGAAAAATGCTGAAAATAGGAGGATCCGCCCATCACGTCTCCAATATCTCCAGCGCCGCCCCATACGCCTAAGGGGCATGTCGGATCGAGGATATTCTCGCCCAGACCGACGATTGACGACGCATGCCGAAAACCGAGGTTATGACCTAACTGGTGCGCGAAGACCGAACTGAGCGCCCAGTCGGCGTCCATCCAAACGACGGATGTAGTCCATTGACCCTCTTGAGGCGTGTTGATCGTCCAGTTCCCGAGGGTGCCCATTCCGCTCAGCCCTCCGAGGGGGAGGTGGGGAAAGATCAGGATCAGTCTTGCATAATCATGCAAATTGACAAGCGGATCTAAAAGCTTCAGCGCTTCATCCAGAAGCTTCGTGCTATTGAGCGACCAGCCTTCCCCAATCTCGGTGTAGCTGATCCCCATTGTTTTCCAATCCAGGACATCAGCGTCCAGCCAGACCTTACCGTACGAGTTTTCGCGCAGGAACCGGTCTGTGGAATCGGGATTCAGTACCAGCCGCTTCTGGATTTCCCCGGTCATGAGCGGTTGAATCGTCAGATCCTTGAAGTTGAGCAGGGCGACGAGAGTGGATTGAGGGCCAGTCGTTACACTCGCCTGCGGCCCAGAGGCGAAAGCCTGTGGAAACGAGTCGAGAACTGCTATGTCGCCGATCCTCAGATCCGTTCCTGGCCGCACTCCCACAACCCTGATCCGCGAATTTGGCCGGAGCGCATGCAGAGAGGCCTCATCCGTTTGGATGTGCAATCGCTCTCTCTCGGTCTGGAGGAAGTACTCTAGGCGGTGGCGCCACTGCCCCGTCGACTCGTCCAACTCATCGACTGCCAGCACCTGGACTTCCCCTTCGACGCTGAGGTCAACCGGTACCTGCGCGAAAGCCGTACTCATCCCCAGCAAGATCAAAGGCATCAGGCGCCGGAAAGGCCTCCGCACCAACAGGAACAGGGTCAATCGTAAGGTGAGTCGCGCATACCTCGCTTTTTCAGTTGGATACATCCGCCCCCCTTTTCCGCCTCGCTTGTATCACTTGCCGGGAAGGTGGTCAAGAACAGCCGTTGGGCCCACAATCCGGCGGCGTTTCGGCCAACTTACGATCCGTGCGCGACCAGGAACCGGATACGGAGTGTTCGCGACTGAAACCAACACATTCGTCCGTTGTCACTCACCCCGGATGGCCTTATCATTTCTCTTCGCTGCCATCGGGAGGTGAAACTGTGGCTTTCTCGCTTGTTGACTGGATTATTCTCATCATATTCCTGCTCGGAAATCTTTACGCCGGCCTGCTCGGGAGGAGATACGTTCAGAGCAGCTCCGACTTCCTGGTGGCCTCCCGGAGCATGGGCCTGCATGTCGGGATCATCTCACTTGTCGCGACCGAGATCGGGATCATCACCTACATGTACTACTCCGAGATGGGAGTCCTGTACGGCTTCAGCTCGATCCTCGCCGGCTTGATCCCCGCTGCGGTCTACGTTGTTGTCGGACGGACGGGTTTTGTCATCCGACGGTGTCGGGAGCTGGAACTGGTCACGGTTCCGCAGTTCTTCGAAGACCGCTACGGGCGTGACGTCCGCGTGCTCGCCGGCGTGCTGATGGCGGTGGGCGGAGCTCTCAATTTCGGAGTCTTTCCCATCATCGAAGCGACATTCTTGAATATCGTTACGGGGATCCCGCAGGTTTACCTGATTTGGACCATGGTTCTGCTCATGAGCCTGGTGTTGGTCTACACCGCCGTTGGCGGCATGATCTCGGTCATCATCACCGGTTTTGTTCAGTACATTCTGCTGGTCATCGGGATGATCATCATTACCGTCTTCTGCTTCACCGCCGTCGGCATTTCACCCATGATAGCGACAGTCACGGAGCGGATGGGGACGAAGGGCTTCGACCCAATGAGCCATCCGGATTTCGGGTGGCAGTTCATTCTCTGGCAGTCTCTCTCGTGGTTGGCGATCATCACGTCCTGGGCGCCGATTGCGGCCCGGACCTTTTCTTCGGAAAGCGCGCCCGTGGTGAAGCGGATCTTCGCCTGGACCGGCATCCTCTTCCTGGGACGCGCTATTCTTCCTTTCCTCTGGGGGATCGCGGCTTTTACCTATTTCAAGGGAGAGACCCCGATTCCCATTCAGGCGATGCCTGAGTTCTTGCGTGCCGTCCTGCCAATAGGAGTGCTCGGCTTGGTCGTCGCGGGCATGCTCGCCGCTTCGATGTCCACGTATAGTGGCTACCTGCTCGCCTGGAGCTCGATTATCTCGCAGGACGTCATTCTCCCGCTGGCAGGACCCCGACTGAAAGAAAGACACAAGCTTTGGGTGCATCGGGGAACTGTGTTCGCCCTCGCCGTTTTTATTGTTGTCTGGGGACTTTTCTACGTCATCCCCGGGGCGACCTACTTCTACCTCCAGATGACGGCCAACATTTTCCTCGCCGGGACGTTTTGGACCCTCGTCGGTGGGATGTACTGGAAAAGCGCTCACCGATTGGGTGCCATCTGCTCGCTCGTGTTGGGCGGCAGTGCCACCTTCATCTATTTCCTGGTACCCGATCCGATGGCCTGGAGCGGGGTCATCGGCGTGCTGAGCTACGTAGCGGCACTGGCGGGAATGGTGTTCGGGTCTCTGTTTGCGCGCACGCAGTCGGTTACCAAACGAGTCGGCGCGTTGGCCGGGGTTGCGGCGGTGGCCGCGTTGGCGATCCTCGGCCTCGTCCAGGCTGACTCGCTGACGTTGTGGAAATACACCTGGCTGGTCATCCTGATGCTCACGACGGTGCTGTTCGTGAGCCTCTCGGCGTACTCCGCAATCAAAGGGTCAAGCGAGATTCGTCAGATGTTGCGGTTGTTGATGAAGAGCAACAGGGGTTGAGGGACACAAGGGACAGAAGGGACACAAGGGACTAGAGCTTTGTCCCTTCTGTCCCTTCTGTCCCTTGTGTCCCTCGTGTCCCTTGTGTCCCTGGCGGACTTCCACCCTCCTCTTTTGCTGCTATCATGGAGTCACACCTTCCATCACCGGCGAGGGAGAAGTAGTCGGGTTGTAGGAGCCTGAAGGAGGTGCCTTATGCCTTGGAGTGTTCCTCAAACCGCCCCGTCGAGTCTGCAGCAGATCAACCTTACTCCTCGCGTTGCCTCGGTTCATCCCAGTCCGGCCGATTGGCGCGACCAGCTTCTCTACTTCCTCCTGCCTGACCGATTCTGCGACAACGCCGAACCGACTCGGCCCAAGTATGCTTTTAGCAATCCAGGCTCGGTGACTAAAGCCCCGAAAGCGGCCTGGATGGACGCCGGAACGCGTTTTCAGGGGGGCACATTAAAGGGACTGCAAAGCAAGATCCCGTATCTCAAGAATCGCGGCATCACGGCTCTCTGGGTCGGCCCGGTCTTCAAACAACGGAAAGATCTCGAGACCTATCACGGCTACGGTATTCAGCATTTCCTGGACGTGGACCCCCGGTTCGGCTCGCGTCAAGACTTGTGCGACCTCGTCGACGCGGCACACCAGCAGGGAATGTACGTTCTGCTCGACATCATCTACAACCACACGGGCAACAACTGGTTCTACGATTTGAACGGGCAGCCTCGCACCAGGCTCGACTACCGTTACGCCCCTCCCTACCCGATTCACGGCTGGCGTTCGGGAACCGGGCAGAGCGTCCCAACCATCGCCACGGTCGAAGACGGTGTTTGGCCCTCGGAGTTCCAGGAGCAGGACTGGTATACGCGAGCTGGAAAGATCAACCGTTGGGACCCCGAACAGTGGGAAAATCCGCTTGACCCGCGCAACGAGTTCCGGCGAGGCGACTTCTTTGACCTGAAGGACCTGAAGCTGAACGAGTACGAATCTCCCTCGGGGAGTGTCCTCGACGCCCTGCTCAAGGTCTATCAGTACTGGATTGCCCTGACCGATTGTGACGGCTTCCGCGTGGACACCGTAAAACACGTCCCCTTCGAAACCTCGCGCAATTTCTGCGGAGGCGTTCATGAGTACGCCGAGGCCATCGGCAAAGAAAATTTCCTGATCCTCGGAGAGGTCACGGGCGGCGCCTTCATGAGCCGTTCGTACCTCGACATCTTCGGTCGAAACATCGACGCGGCCATCGACCTTGGCGGCCCTATGGACATCCTGTCCAATTTCGTCAAGGGACTGAGCGATCCGATGGCTTATTTTCGCCAGTATGGAGGCCAAGACGAGTTGGGCAGCCACCGGGTGCTGGGCTCGTACCATGTCGCGATGCACGATGACCATGACTGCGTGAGTCGTGACCCGAAACATCGGTTCGCGGCCGGAAACTCGATTCCCAATCTCCATCACCAGGCGGCTAACGTGGTCGGAACCATGCTCACGAGTCTCGGGATTCCGTGCATCTACTACGGGAGCGAGCAGTGTTTTGACGGAGCGGAGTCCTATCACGACACCGGAATCGAACCGCTCGACTCCGATAACAAGGTTCCTTCGCGAGACAGGTACGTCCGGGAGTCGATGTTCGGCGGCACTTTCGGCGCATTTCAGACGTCCGGGTGCAGCTTCTTCAATGACAACCACCCGACCTACATTCGTATCGCCGCGATCGCGCGGATCGCCAGGCGGCCAGACCGAGTCGGGCAGGCACTGCGCCGCGGCCGGCAATACCCGCGTGAAGTGCGCTTCCTGGGCAGCTTCCTTCCCCCTACGGCAGGCGAACTGGTGGCATGGTCGAGGATCCTGGTCGATCGCGAGGTGCTCGTCGCTCTGAATACGAACGGCACCCAGCCGCGCGGCGGGGATGTGACCATCGACTCGAGTTTTCACTCGGCCGGGGATGAGCTACTCGTCCTTTACCGCGACACCTGGTCGGATGCGCAGCTGACGGGCACTCCGCCAGTCGAGAAAGTCCAAGTCCAATCGCAGAGCGGGAGGACGTTCGTTCGTTTGGATCTCGACCCAGCCGGGATGATGATTCTCACCAAAGCGTGAGGGCTCCTTCATTGACAGGGTCCTCGACCGCCCTTAGTCTGTGATGGAAAAGCGATGGAGGATCCCATGGAAGAAGGTAAGAAGGTGCTCGGAAGAAGGAGATTGGTTTGATTCGGAAACAGGCCTGATGAACACTGGCGGATCATGAAAATCGTTTCATTCGCTCTTTTAATCACGGTCACGATAGGGGTATTCATGGCACGACCAAACGGCGAAACGGAGAATCCGGTCGTGATCGACTGGCAAATCAACAATGTCAGCCACATTGGCGGCCACCGAATCACGGTCCTTGGGAAGCCCGAAATCATTACAAGTGACCACAGCCAGGCTTTGCTTTTCGACGGAGAGGATGATGGCATCATTGTGGAGTCAAACCCTCTGGCCGGAGCTCGCCGGTTTACGGTTGAGGTCGTCTTCCGGCCGGATCCGGGTGGCGCGCCTCAACAGCGTTTTCTTCACTTCCAGTCGGGTGAAAACCGACGGGCTCTCGTCGAAACCCGCCTGGAAGGCGAACAGTGGTTTCTCGATACCTTCCTGAAGTTCGATGAGGCGGAAAGGACGCTCCAGGCCCGAGACAAGCTCCACCCCCTCGGGGAATGGTTCCACGCCGCACTGGTTTACGATGGTCGTGCGATGCACCACTACGTCAACGGGATCATGGAAACGTCTGGTCCGGTCGACTTTTCTCCACTGAGAGCGGGGCAGATGTCAATCGGCTGCCGCCTTAACCGGGTCTTCTGGTTCAAGGGGGCGATCAGGCGCATGCGGGTGACTCACAGCGTGCTCCGGCCAGAGGAATTCCTGCCCAAGACGAACACGGACTGACACGGACGAAGGGAAGGGGCAAAGGATCAAAGGATCAAAGGATCAAAGGGCAAACGCGGGGGCATACATTTTGCACGCTTTTCCCTTCACCACATCTCCCCTTCGCCCCTCCGACCCTACGA
>RPQK01000319.1 GCA_003819755.1 Acidobacteriota bacterium
AACGGCTTCATCGAGAGTTGTTTCATTGTCGACTCCTTGGGACTGTATGACTGGTAAAACGTAAAAAAGGTTGGCGAGAGTTCAAAAAAAGAACGGTTTCACCGTTCACCGTTCAGCGTTCACCGTTCACCGTTCACCGTTCACCGTTCACCGTTCTGCCGTTCACCGTTCTGCCGTTCTGGGTTGAGAGCTCGCAACACGAGACTTGAACCGTGAACGATAACGCAGAACCCAGAACCCAGAACCCAGAACGGTGAACGGTGAACGCTGAACGGTGAACGGTCTCAGTAGATGACCTTGTTCAGCGGATACTCGATGATCCCCTGGGCGCCGGCTTTGCGGAGGCGGGGAATGATGTCCCGGACGACTTCTTCGTCGATCACCACTTCTATGGCCACCCACTCGCAGTCGGTCTGATTCGAGATGGTTGGGGCGTGCAAGGCAGGGAGGAGCTGGGTTATTTCCTCCAGATTGGCCCGCGGCGCGTTCATCTTAAGCCCGACCTTCGACTCGGCCTCCAGCGCGCCTTTTAGAAGCATCGACAGGACCTGGATCTTCTCCTGCTTCCACGGATCTGCCCAGGCGCCCCGGTTTGCGACCAGTTTGGTCGTCGACTCGCACACCGTGTCGACAATTCTCAGGTTGTGAGCGCGAAGCGAAGCCCCGGTTTCCGTCCCTTCCACAATCGCGTCGACAAGCTGAGGCGCCTTGATCTCCGTCGCTCCCCACGAGTACTCGACCTCGGCGGATACTCCGTGGCGCTCGAGGAAGCGTTTCGTCGCGTTCACGAGCTCGGTCGCTATCCGCTTGCCTTCGAGGTCCCCTACGGTTCTGATCTCTGAATTCTCGGGCACGGCCAGGACCCAACGGTAGGCTTGCGACGTAGCCTTGCTGTAGATCAGATCTTCAACCTCCATCACGTCGGCCGCGTTCTCCATGATCCAGTCCTTACCCGTCAGTCCGCAGTCCAGCACGCCCCGTTCGACATAACGGGCGATCTCCTGCGCTCGGAACATCAGGCACTCGATCTCTTCATCGTTGATGGCCGGCATATAGGAACGGCTCGAAACCGTGATCTTGTAGCCCGCCTTGCCAAAAAGGCGGATGGTTGATTCCTGGAGACTACCCTTCGGCACGCCCAGCCTGAGTTTATTCATCGCATGACGATAAACCACACATCCCCCTTTCGGTCAACTGGCTTCTCACTTGCGAAAAGCCACCTGAAAGCCGTATCGTGAGCCCGGGAATGGACAACGTTGTCTTGGTGTTTGACAAAATACTGGCCAAGGCGCGGGAAGTTGGGGCATCCGATATTCACCTGTGTACCGGCGTCTTGTGGAAGTACCGGATCAACGGCCGCATCGTCCCTATCACGGGGTTGAATCCCTTGAAAAAGGTCGAGGCTGAGGAGATTGTCCGGCACGTCATCACCACTTCAAATGCGCTTCTTCGCGGCGATCTGGACAATTCAATTCGGAGTCTGACCGATCTCGACCTCTCCTATTCCCTCCCCGGAGTCTCACGCTTCCGGGTCAACATCTGCCGGCAACGGGGCAGCTTCTCGATGGTTCTTCGACTCATCCCCGTGGACTGCCCGTCGATCGACGATCTGAACCTGCCGCCGGTCATCAGGGAAATCTCCCATGAAGAACGAGGACTGGTCCTGGTCACGGGCGTAACCGGCAGCGGCAAATCGACGACGCTGGCGGCCATGGTGCGGGAAATAAACCTGACCACTCCCTGCAAGATTGTCACGATTGAAGACCCCATAGAGTATCTTCATTCGGAGGTGAAGGCGTCGGTCATTCAGAGGGAAGTCGGGTCGGATACCAGGAGTTTCGCGAAAGCCCTGCGCGCGGCCCTGCGCCAGGATCCCGATATCATCCTCGTAGGAGAGATGCGCGATCGTGAAACGATCGATATTGCCATGAAGGCGGCCGAGACCGGTCACCTGGTGTTGTCCACTCTTCACACGATTGACGCTCCCAAGACTGTCCAGCGCATCGTCAGCGTTTTCGACTTGAGCGAGCAGAAAGCGGTGAGAATGCGCCTGGCGGAAACGATGAAGGCGGTAATTTCCCAGCGGCTGATCAGGCGCAAAGACAAACCGGGCCGTGTGGCCGTGGTCGAAGTCATGCGCTCGACTCGAAGTATCCAGGAGTGCATTGAAAACCCGGAGAAAACGGGTGCCATCAAGGATCACGTCGAGTGCGGACGAGACCAGTACGGCATGCAGACATTCGACCAGCACCTGCGGGATCTCTACCTGGCCGGAATCATCACGATGGAAACTGCCAAATCCGCCGCCACCAGCCCCAATGACTTCGAGCGGAATTTGAAGTTCATGTAGGGCGGGAACCACCACGGCCATAGAACCCCCGAATCTCCTCCACCACTCTCGTCGCCTGGGCCTCGGTTAGAAACGGGTGCATGGGCAGGCTGAGGATTTCGGCTGAAAGTCGCTCCGTGCGAGGCAGGCCGGCGCGGTGAATCGGAAGCCGGTCCCGGTACGCCGGCTGCAGATGCACCGGCACCGGGTAGTGGACAAGGGTTTTGATCCTCCGGGAATCCAGATAGCGGCGCAGCTCGTCTCTGGAGGACGTCTGAATAACATACTGGTGGTAAACGTGAGACACCTGCCCCCGGGCGATTGGCAGGACAAGTGGCAGATCCCGCAACTGATCGCTGTAGAGCCCGGCCAGTTCCCGCCGCCGTTGGTTCTCCGCCTCCAGGTGCCGAAGTCTGACACGCAAGATAGCCGCCTGGATCTCGTCCAGACGACTGTTCGTCCCCGGCAGCTGGCTCACGTATCGTTCCCGCCACCCATACTCGCGCAGCATTCGCGCCCGCTCTCCGAAATCCGGATGGTTGGTTACGATCGCACCAGCATCACCCAAGGCGGGGAGATTCTTGGTCGGGTAGAAGCTGAAGGCGCCAATGGCTCCCCAGCTTCCGGTCTTCACCCCTTCTATGGCCGAGCCGTGCGCCTGGGCGCAATCTTCGATCACGAACAGATCGTAGCGCGAGGCAATCTCCTGAAGGGCCGTCATATCGGCGGGGTGGCCGTAGAGATGAACGGCGACGATCGCTTTCATCGAGACCTCGGCCGACAACGCACGATACTCGTCACAGGCATCTTCCAGACGGTCAGGATCGAGGGTATGGGTCAGCGGATCGACGTCGATGAGGATTGGAATCGCGCCGGCCATCTCGATCGCCGCGATCGTCGCTACTGCTGTGTGGGAGACGGTCAAAACGCCGTCTCCGGGCCTGAGGCCGCAGCTCAAAAGCGCGAGGTATAGGGCATCGGTGCCACTGGCAACACCTATCGCCGAACGGACGCCCAGGTAGGCCGCGAATTCGCGCTCAAACCCGGCGACCTCGCTGCCCAGGATATAGGTTCCCGCGTCCAGCACCCCTTGAATCGCCTGTCTGATCTCCTCCTCATGGGCACGATATCCTGCCCGGGGATCGGTCGGAAGAATGGTCTGGAGGTCGGTGTTCACAGGTAGTGTTCCAGGTGCTTGGCGTAATACTCGATGGTCAAACGCAAGCCGTCTCGGAGTGGGACCGCAGGTTGCCAGCCGAGGCAAGACCGAATCCGGCCGAAATCCGCATAGTAGTCATCGATATCGATAACCTTGCGATCGGGCGGGAATGGGAGGAGCTCGTAGCTGCCCCCACCGCGAATCTCGACGACCAGCTCGGCCAGGTCTCGAAGGGTGATCGGGCCGTCACCGCCGGTATTGAAAATCTGGCCGTTGGCGGACTCACTCGCGGCAGCGAGGAGGATAGCCTTCACCGCGTCATCGACGTACGTCAAATCTCGTTTCTGCCGGCCGTCCCAGACTTCGAACGGCCGATTCTCGAGAAGGCACCGGATCCAGATACCGAGGAACGTCTGCCGGGCATCCTTGATGCGCATACGCGGCCCGTAGGTGTTGGTCAGCCGTAACGCGCAGGCCCTGATTCCATACACGTTGTTGTACAGAATATGGTAGGCCTCCCCGGCCATTTTGTTTATCCCGTTGGCGTCGACCGGACGCTCGGGGTGTTGTTCATCGACAGGCAGGTAATTCGGCTTGCCGTAGACCTGGCGCGTGCTGGCAAAAACGATCTTAATGTCTGGATTGCACTTGCGGCACGTCTCCAGGATCGACAGCTGCGAACGACAGTTGATCTCCAAGTCGGTGAGAGGGTCGGTCATCGAGTCCAGATGGCTCGTCTGGCCCGCGAGGTTGAAGAGGAAGTCCTGTCCTTTGACAAGCCACCGCATGCTGTTCACATCACGGACGTCAGAGATGTTGACCTGCAGCCGATCCTCAAGCCCGTGGATGTTGAAGAGATTCCCACCGTACTCGGGAATCAGGCTGTCTACCAGGGTCACACGCGCGTCCAGTTCCAGCAGACTGGCCGCCAGATTGGACCCGATGAACCCGAGGCCTCCGGTAATCAGGACCTTCCGTCCTCGTAGTGCGTCGAACATAGGAGACGAGCCATTAGAGATCACCGACCGACTCCGCCGCGTCCTTCTCGCGCCGCCGCAGGTGCTCCCGGCGCACCACCAATTCCACCCAAAGGCGCAGTAGGTCCACCCCGGTTTTCCACAGGCGGCGAAAATTGAAAAACTGCGACCGGCCGTAAGCCCGATGATAATGGTGCACCGGCACTTCTGCAAAGCGACAACCGAAATCCTGAAACTTCTTCACCATTTCCACGCAGATAGTCCCGGTCGAAGACCGAAGCGGGATCCGGTCAAAAAGGCTTCTTCGGATCAAGCGAAAATCGCAGTCGACGTCTTTCAGCCGGATTCCAAAGAGCAACTTAACCGTGTAGTTGTAAATCTGGCCGATGATGATTCGATGGAGCGGATCGCGACGCGCAATCTTGAACCCGTTCACCACATCGACTTCGGGTCGCAGGGCTGTGACCAGGATTTCGAGCTCCCGTGGATCATATTGGGCGTCGCCGTCGGTATAAAACAGCCACTCTTTGGAGGCTTCCCCGAACCCGGTCCTCAACGCCGCCCCGTAACCGCGGTTTTTCTCATGGTGAATCACTCGGACGAAAGGGGCGTAAAGAGAAGCAAGTTGATTCAGGATTTCGGCGGTATTGTCACTGCTGCCGTCGTTGACGACCACAACTTCGAAATCGGCCACGACTTTGCGAGCCGCGCCTACGGCCGAAATCACCATGCTGCCGATCGTCCCGGCATCATTAAACGCCGGGAAGAAGACAGTGAGACTGGCTATCGGCCTGGTCTCCCCGGCAGAGGGCGCAGGTCTTTCAGGGTTCATTTGCAATGGCCTCGTCTTTCTTCCCTACAGCGACGATCGTAAGACCGAACGGCAGCCGTATCAACGGCAGCAAAGCCGCCTCGCTTGAGAGCACAGCTTCAAACAACCCTTGTAGTCTTCCATAATTCAGAGTCAAGTCCGAGGTCCGCCGCGGCGAATTGAAGGCATGCTCACCGAGACGTTTCAGGGCCGCCAACGGGAACAGCAGTGTGTTCGCGTAAGTTGTCCGCTCGACGTCGAACCCGGCTCCCCGCAGTCGTCGTTTCAGCGATGCCGCTGTATACCGCTCCCGGATATCGACCGCGCGGTCATGAGCGCCACGCAGCCAGTTGTACGCCGGAAGGCGAAGGAGAAGCCTTCCACCGGGCCTCAAAACCCGCTCGAACTCGCCCAGGGCCGCCTCATCATTTACGCCTAAGCAGCAAATCACGTCAAATGAAACAACCAGGTCGAACACGCCCGTTTGAAGCGGAAGTTGGTTCACTGTCCCCCGGATCAGCCGGTCAGCCGCCTGCTTGCGGCAAAAGCCTAGCGCCAACGGGGAAAAATCGAGAGCCGTCAGATCGCCGTACTCCGAAAGAAGGCGAAAGGAGGCCCCGGTCCCGCAACCCGCATCCAGTATCTTCAGACCGCTGCCCGGCCGATAGTGGCGATTGAGTATGCCCCGGGTGATCCTTTCCATACCCCGATACCACCACAGGGAATCCTGCGCGCGAAACATGGCCTCGTATTCGTCGGGGTTCATGGTCTCTCGTTAATTATCTGACCGATTTACAGGCTTGCGGCTCTGTTACTGCTCAATCTCCATCGTCCGGCTGATGACCACACCGCCTTCCAGCGCACACCGTCGTCGGGTTATGTTCAGAAGGCTCCAACAGGCCCAGTCACCAGGCGTTTTCTTGTCCGGGCCGGCATCACACTTCAGTATCAGAAAGTAGTTCGAACCGGTGAGCTGACCCAAATCCAGATGATAATCGAACCAGCCGCGATCCCGGCGGACTCGGGCCGAGTTAAGGAACTGCCTGACAAGCGTAGTTTCCTGCCCGTCTCGCTCAAAGGATAGCTCTGCCTCGAAACCGTCGCCGATGTCGAACGCGCTGCACAGGCCGACATGAAGCTCGGATCCCGGTTCGATATGCGGCAGAGGGACACGCAGGCGGGTTCCGGCGATCGTCACCAGCGTGCGGCGTCTTTCACCCAGCCGAATAATCGGATGCAGGAAGACTCTGCGGCCGTTCGGTGTGTCAAATCGGTTGAAATCGGGGAAGAATTGCGAGCGGTCCTCGGTTACCGTCCCCTGCAGACCCCAATCAAGCAAGCTCGTCGTCTCGCTTTTCCACGGGTCGTCAAGCCTCTCGAAGTTCCCGTCATTCAGCCGGTACACGAAGTAGTTGCGAATCGGCGGAGTGTCTCCGGCCGGCAAAGCCTCTCCGAGGTCCTCGAACCTCATCGCCAGCCGGGGTTCGCCGAAAAACAGCCTGATCAGAGTGTGCTGGTCAAAGTACCAGATGCTGTTGCGTTCGGATTTCGCCAGGTGAATGACAGAGTTGGACGCCAGTCTGCCATGGTGACGCTTCAGGGTTACCAACGCATTGCGCGCGACTCGAGAGCCGTGCGCGACCCAGGATCTCTGGTTGAAGTAAACAGCGGTCCACCAGGTCAAGGCAACGTTCAGGACCAGGACCGCGACCAGCTGGTAGACCCCCGTTTTTCGCCGCCCGCTGCCCGGACCGGCCAGGAAGAGACCGACCGCGGCACTGATTGCGACCAGTGGCATGTAGAGGTGATGTTCGTATGGCGGCTCCGCGATAATGAGCGGGGGGAGGAGAAGCGACAAGGCCGAGATCAGGAGCCAGCCGGCCCGCCCCGGCCTGGCCCCGCCTCTCCAAGCCCTGACGAGAAGGCCCGCAATCAGCAGGATCTGAATACCGGCCAGGGCGAAGTAGAGGAAGTCAGCCGTAGACCTTGCCTGATGCACATCTATGTTGAAGATCCAGCCGACGAATTTCAATTTGCGGGCGAGCAGCCGAGGATCCAGCGTCAAACGAAATGGATGCTGAGGGTCGTCGGGATACAGCCGGCCCTTCGCCAACACCAGCCAGGCAAAATACAACAGAGAGACTGCGAAAAACGGCCAAACGGATAGTATCGTTCGCCTCAACCGATTCGCCCACGGCCCGTCTTCCTGCCACATGACGAGCGCAAACAAGGCCGCCGGAATCATGAGCGCGGTCTCCTTCGTGAAGAGCGCCAGGACGAACAACGCGAGGGCCAGAGCATAGAAGGCACGACGGCCCGAAGACCGATACCGAATCCAGAGATGAAAGAGGCCGAGGATGAAGACGCCCAACATCCAGTCGGGCAGGAATGTCATGTCGTACGTGATGAAGTAGCCGGTTGTATGAAGGGCAAAAAAGAAGTAGCCGAACAAAGCTGCCGGCATTCCTATCAGCCGGCGGAGAAGGAAGTAAACAGAAAGGGAGAGGCCGATGTGAAGAGCCAGGCCCATCCAGTGGTAAACCAGCGGTTTAAGGCCGCCCAGTGGATAAATCAGATAGGAAAAGACCGGGTAGGTGAGCGGCCGGTATTGCCCGACGTCGTCCTCCCGAAGGAAATTCCCAACCACTTCCCCCCAGTTCCCAGTGACGCGGCTGAGATAGTACAGACTGTCCCCGCAGAAGAACTGTCCCCAGGAGATGGAATAAACGACGATCTGCGCCAGGATCACCGGCACGATCAGGCGCGCAGGTCGACTCAATGCCTTCTCGAACCACCCCTCTAACCGCACCACGGGATGATAGCTGATAAAAAGGCGGCAGTCACGGAGGGGCAAAAAGCAGGGGCGGAGGGAAAGGGGCAAAGGATCAAAGGGGCAGAGGGGCAAAGGGAGAACGGAAGGGGTGAAGGGGCGAAGGGGCGGAGGGAAAGGGGCAAAGGATCA
>RPQK01000320.1 GCA_003819755.1 Acidobacteriota bacterium
CCAGGCTGCCTACATTCGGCTCCTGTCGCGCTTTATCCAGTAGAACGTTTAGGCCCAGCCTCAAATTCGGGCAATCCTTGTGCATTATCCACGAATACGCGGGGATTGCCCGGATTTGCCCCGCCCTGTGGTCTTTTCGCCCCCTTTGCGTTAGTCTTCAATTAATAGCCTCTCCTTATCAATCCCTTAGCCTGCGCTTTCATGATTGGGGGTTTTATGCCTGAACAGAAGAAGTCGCGTCCTGCGCAGAAGCAGAAGAAACAACCGGGAATCGAGTCCAAGATGACGCCGAAGCCGGAAGCCGAATCGGCGGAGTATCGCGGGAGCGGAAAGCTCGAAGGGAAGGTCGCTCTCATAACGGGCGGCGACAGTGGTATCGGCCGCGCCGTTGCCATCCTCTACGCCCGGGAAGGAGCGGACGTCGCCATCGTATACCTGAATGAACACGAGGATGCCGAGGAAACCAAAGGCCAGGTCGAGCAGGAAGGCCGGAAATGCCTCTTGCTTCCCGGCGACGTGGGCAGCGAGAGATTCTGCCAGAAAGCCGTCAAGACAACAGTCGACAAACTGGGCCGACTCGATATCCTGGTCAACAACGCGGCCGAACAGCATCCCCAGGACAACCTCGAGGATATAACGGCCGAGCAACTGGAGAAGACTTTCCGAACCAATATCTTCTCGATGTTTTTTATAACCAAGGCGGCGCTCGCCCACCTGAAAGAGGGGTCGATGATCGTCAACACCTCCTCGATCACGGCGTACCGGGGCAACCCGCAACTGATCGATTATTCCTCGACCAAGGGCGCGATTGTCGCTTTCACCCGGGCGCTGGCCCAGTCACTCGTCAAGCGCGGAATTCGGGTCAACGGCGTCGCGCCGGGCCCGATCTGGACGCCGCTCATTCCCGCCACCTTCTCAGAGGAGAAGGTGTCCGAATTCGGGGCCAAGACGCCGATGGGCCGTCCCGGAGAACCGTCGGAAGTGGCCCCCGCTTACGTGTTCCTGGCATCCGCTGACTCGGCCTATATCACGGGCCAGTTCATCCACATCAACGGCGGGGATTTCGTATCAAGCTGATGCGGGGGGACACAAGGGACACAAGGGACACAAGGGACATCAGCGACGGGGAATCGCATTGTGGCTTGTGTCCCTTCTGTCCCTTCTGTCCCTTGTGTCCCTTGTGTCCCTTGTGTCCCTTGTGTCCCTGTCGCCTTGTCACCTCGTCCGGCCGCGTCAGGGCGGCCTCAGCTTGATCTACAACCAGCAGCAAGTGTTTACTAGGAGAATGAGGGGCGGATTTCGAACAATTTTAACCTCCGTCACGCCTTAGCTCGAATTCATACAGCCGTATTACGACGGATGACGGCCGGTTCGCGTCGCGGGCGACCAGGCTGACAGATGTCCCTGTCTTGAACCGTGAGTGAGTCTCTCTGGCGGAGTCGACCTATGTCTGAGAACCTACGTGAAACCTCCAACTCGCGTCCGGCAACTGCCAAGACGGAGCGTTTAATAGCGATCATCGGGATGGGAGGCGTCCTTCCCGGTGCCCGGAATGTCCCGGAGTTCTGGCAGAATGTCCGGGAGGGCAAGGACTGCGTCGTCGAGGTGCCCAAGGAGCGCTGGGATCCGGCGATCTTCTATGACCCCGACCCGGAGACCCAGGACAAGTGCTACGGCAAAAATGCCGGGTTCATCCTGGACTTGCCGTTCGACACGCGGGAGTTCCGGATACCGCCTCGCACCCGTGCGGTCATGGATCGTTCTCAGAAGTTGCTGCTAACGGCCGCGCTCGAGGCGATGCGCGATTCCGGTTACTATCAGAAACCCTTCGACAGAGACCGCACCGCCGTTGTTATCGGCAATGCTGGGGGACGGACCGAGAACGAGACTGCGGCGGCGTGGACGATTCAACTGCCGCTCTTTGAGGAGGCCATAAAGGAAAAACTGCTCCACGGCGGTCATGCAAGTACGGATGTCCAGAAGGTGGTGGAGGAGTTCCGATCGCGGATGCTGGCGGGCCTCCCGGAGCTCACTGAAGACACTCTGGCCGGCGACCTTCGCAACGTGGCTGTAGGGAGGGTCGCCAGCCACTTTGACCTCCACGGACCAAGTTACATTGTGGATGCTGCGTGCGCCTCGGGTCTGGCCGCGCTCGACTTCGCCGCGGACGGTTTAAGTGCGCACGAATATGATTTGGCTCTCTCGGGAGCCTTTTATGCCTCGCTCGAACCGCTCTTTTTCGTTTGTTTCAGCAAGTTCAGGGGCCTCTCCCCCGACCGGATCAAACCGTTCGACCAGCGGGCCGACGGGTTCGTCGGAGGCGAAGGCGCCTGTGTGTTCGTTCTAAAGCGTCTCGCTGACGCGGTCAGGGATCGGGACCGGATCTACGCCGTCCTTCGCGGTATCGGCTCTTCCAGCGACGGACGGGAGAAAGGGATCGGGGCGCCGAATCCTGCCGCTCAGGCTCTGGCGATGCGCCGCGCCTTTGACCAGGCCGGCTATGATCCTGAAACGGTGCAACTGGTCGAGACCCATGGCGCCGGAACGCAACTGGGAGACGTCTCCGAGTTTGAGGCGACACACAGGGTTTTCGGATCCCGGAGCGGAGAACGCGGGCTTTGGCTGACCGCCGTGAAGTCCCAGCTCGGCCATCTGATGGGTGCGGCGGGCGCCGCCGGGGCCATGAAGACGGTGTCGGCGCTGTACCATAAACTCCTCCCGCCCACCATCAATCACGTCCAGCCTCGAAAGGAACTTCCCTGGCAGGAGACCGGCTTCCGCGTGGTCACGAAAAGCGAGCTCTGGCCTGAAAATATCCAGGGACTGCCGCGTCGCGCCAACGTTTCATCGTTTGGCTTCGGCGGAAACAACTACCACGCGGCTTTCGAGGAATACGTTCCGTCGTTTCACGGCCGGCTGATCAATGAAAGCGGCCGTGAATCGATCTATATCAACGGCCGAGCCGGCGCGACAGCCCCCGGCGGGCCGGCCGTGGCGGAGAACGAGGAAGACGAAGTCCAGCGAGAGCCGATCGCGGTGATTGGCTTGGGAGCGGCCTTACCGGGGGCCACAGGGGTCGAGGCAGTCTGGGAGACAATCCTTGGCGGACGAAACGCCATTCGGCAGGTCCCGGATGGTCGTTGGAACGGAAAATCTCGCTTCTATGCCCCGGAGAGCCGCACACCGGGCCCCAAAGTAACCTCGCTCCTTGGGGGCTTCATCGACCACCCACCGTTCGATTCCCGACGTTTTCGCATTCCTCCGGGGACCGCCCGGGGCATGGACCCGCAGCAAAAGCTGTTCATGCAGACGGCCTTGGGCGCCCTCACCGACGCCGGCTACGCCGACGGGCGGTCTTTTGATCGCCAACGCACGGCGGTCGTTCTCGGTGGCGCCGCCGGCTGCCAGGACACCCTCTGGGCCGGCCTTTTTCGCCCGAATGCCCTGCGCGCCCGCTTCCACCTGAGACAATGCGAGACAGTCAAGTCGCTCGGCCTCAACGGTGAGGGACTGGAAAAACTGCTCGAAGAGGTGGAACGAGACCTCGTCTGGTATCCGCCTGTGACCGAGGACAGTGTGCTCGCGATCTGCGTACAGATAGCGGCGGCGCGTTTTGCCAAGGCTCTGGATCTGATGGGCACGCACTGCAATATCGACGCTGCCTGCGCGTCCTCGTTGGCTTCTATCGTTTTGGCGGTGCGCGGACTCCAATCCCGGAAATGGGACATGGTGGTTGTCGGAGGAGTCTCAGAGGGGATAACTCCGCTCACGTTGGTCACCTTCTCCCTGGCCGGAGTCATCTCCGACAAGGGGAGCCGGCCCTTTGACACTTCGGCGGACGGTTTCATTCCGGCCGAAGGGTCGGTTGTGTTCGTGCTCAAGCGCCTGAGCGAAGCTGTAAAGGACGGCGACCGAATTTACGCGGTCATCCGCGGCGTGGGGGCCTCGAGTGACGGGAAAGGCCGCTCCATGATGGCGCCCAGGCCTGAAGGTCAGGCCATCTCTTTGAGACGGGCTTACGAAGACGCCGGCTACGGATCCGAAACAGTTGACCTGGTGGAGTGCCACGCGACCGGGACTTCTGTGGGCGACCCGGCCGAGGTGGAGGCACTGCGCCAGGTCTTCGGAAACGGGAAAGGGCACGAAATCGCAATCGGATCGGCCAAATCTCAATTCGGTCACCTGATCGGAGCCGCGGGCTCGGCCGGACTTCTCAAAGCAGTCCTCGCCCTGCACCACAAGGTCCTGCCCCCGACGATCAATGTTTCGCAGGTGAATCCGGCGCTGCGACTTCAGGACAGTCCCTTTTACCTGGTCGATAAACCCCGTGAATGGCCCAGGACAAGCAGTCGATTTCCACGTCGCGCGGGCGTCAGCTCCTTCGGCTTCGGCGGGACCAACTGGCATATTACCCTGGAGGAATTTGATCGCGACTACCACGAACGGCTGCTGGCCCGACATGCTTCTCGGGCGGCCACGGTGAACGCTCCAATTACCGATATCCCGGCCAACGGGGAAATCCCTCCCAAAAGCGATCTTCCTTCACCACCGCCGCCTGCCCCGCCGGGACAGCAGCCGGCTATCTTCGCCTTCGGAGCCCCGTCGGTTGATCAACTTCGGAACAAAATCGATGCTTTCGTCTCCGATCTCGGTACACAGAACCCGCAGCCGGGGCGTCTGCCCTGTCCGGAACAACCGCCTGCGGGTTCGGCCGTTCGTCTCGCGATAGTCGCCGCTGACGGCACGGAACTGAGGGACAAGATCGGGCTGATCTACCCGAGGCTGTCCCAACCCAGGACCCCGGCGATCCTCGAGGCCCAGGGCATCTTCCTGGGACGGTCTCCGGCCGGCGAGCCGGAGGGCAAAATCTGTTTCCTGTTCCCCGGACAGGGGCCGCAATACCCCGATATGTGGAGGCAACTGGCCGACTCGCACCCGGAAGTGCGCGCGACGTTCGAGGAAGCGAACGAGACGCTTTCACCCCTCCTCAACGGTCGCCTCGAGGACTTAATCTTCACCCGAAATGGAAACGACGCGGAAGTCGAGAAAGCGTTACTCAACAGCGAACTGGTGCAGCCGGTCCTCCTGACGGCAAATATCGCCATGTACCGCCTGCTTCGTTCTCGGGGGCTAAACCCTGACATCGTCGCCGGCCACAGCCTGGGCGAATATTCGGCGCTGGTCGCGGCCGGAGTTCTGGATCTTGCTTCAGCGCTGAAGGCCGTGCACGTGCGGGGGCGAGAATTCCGGGACATGTCCGAAGGACAGCACGACCCCGGACTAATGGCGATGGTGACGGCACCCGTCGCCGAAGTCGAGGCGGCGCTGCGCGGCGTGCACGGTTACGCGGTGATCGCGAACTCAAACTGCACCATTCAGACAGTGATTTCCGGAGCGTCGACAGCAGTCCGCGAGGCTGTTTCGGTATTTGAGCGCAGAGGCATAGAGTGCCGCGTGCTACCCATCGCCGGCGCGTTCCACTCCGCGGTTGCCCGGGCCATCGTACCTGCGATGACGGCGGTGCTCAGCAGCCTCGAGTATCACCCTCCCACGATACCGGTCCTCTCGAGCGTGACCGGCGAATACTATCGGGCGGAAGGCATCCGCCGACAGGCAATGGACAATCTGATCGCCCAGCTGTCTGGCCCGGTCGATTTCGTGGGCCTGGTGAATCATCTTTACGCCGATGGTGCTCGCACTTACCTGGAAGTTGGTCCGAAGAAAGCGCTCTGCGGTTTTGTGGACGACATCCTTTCGGGCAGGCCGCATCGCGCCCTTTTCTCTAACCATCCGAAGGTCGGGGAGATTCAACAAGTCAATCGACTTCTTGCACAGTTGTTCGCACTCGGCTATCCGATCGACCTTCCGCCTTCAGCAGACAGTTCACCGCGGAGAAGCGCTCCGGCAGCTCCTCCAATCTCGCAGGATATCGTCGAAATGAAACGCCCCTCAAACGGAAACTCTCACACAGACAACGGGAAACAAAAGATCGTCATCACGGGCGCCTCAGTCGGCCTTCCCGGCCAGATGTACCGGGTATTCTCCGACGACGGTATCTTCCGACTCATGGCCGGCCAGTCTCTGATCGATCCCCTCGGCTCTCCGACTCAGGACCGTGTGGTCGACAAGAACGTCATGCGCGTCGTGAAACCCGAGAACGGGGAGAGCTACTTTGAGAAGGTCTGCGACCGGACCGGCTCCATCAAGCTGGCCGGGCGCCGGGGCAAGTTTCAGCTGGAGGAATTCGGACTCGGTCAGGATTGGCTGAAGGAAGCGGACTTGACCGACCAGATGGCGGTAGCCGTGGGTCTTGAGGCCCTGCGAGACGCGGGTATTCCCCTGCAGAAGGCGCTTCGGAAGACCACTAATGGCCTTTCGATTCCGAACGGCTGGCTGCTCCCGGAACGTCTGCAGGCCGAAACCGCGGTCATTTTCGGCTCGATTTACGCGGGGTTGGAAAAACTGCTCGACGAGGTGTCGGCCTACTATCGCGCGACCCTTGGACCCTTGGCCGCGGAAGGACTGCGGGCCGCTTACCGGAATCGGCTGGAGTCGGCGAAGACGACCCAAGAGAAACTGGCCGCCGATCAATGGTTCAGCGAGGAAGTTCAGAGGCTGAAACTCACGGCGGCAAACGGACCTTACGAGTACAGCAACTCGCTGCTCAAAGCCATCAACTGTAAGGGAAATGCGCTGCTTGCGCAGCTCATCGGCGCTCGGGGACCCAACCTGCACATGGACTCTGCCTGTGCGTCCCACATGGTTGCCCTTGGCCTGGCCGAAGACATGATACGGACCGGCCGGGCGCGCCGGGTCATCGTCGTGGGCGTGGACAACATAACTTCGGACCACCTGATCGAGTGGCTCGGCACCGGTTTCCTGGCCCTCGGCGCCGCTGCCACCGACGACGACGTGTGCCGCGCGGCCCTCCCCTTTGATCGACGCAGGCACGGCTTGCTGCTTGGCATGGGCGCCTCTGCGGTCATTGTAGAGACCGACGACGACGCCCGCGAAAGGGGAATTGAGCCGATTGCGGAGCTTCTAGGCGTCCATGTGTCAAACAGCGCTTCTCACCAGACGCGTCTGGATGTGGACCATGTTGCCGGCGAGATGGAACGATTCATCGCTCGCATGGAACCGCTGCATGGACTGAGTAGACACCAGCTCGCAGAAAGAACGCTTTACATGTCGCACGAGACCTATACGCCGGCGCGCGGCGGCAGTGCCCAGGCCGAAGTGCAGGGACTCAAGGCGGCCTTCCGCGACAGCTGGCAAAAGGTGCTCATAGCGAATACCAAGGGGATGACCGGTCATTGTCAGGCCGCAGGCATCGAAGACGTCGTCGCTGTCAAAGCGCTCCAGTTCGGACAGGTTCCTCCGATCGCCAATTTCGTGGAGCAGGATCCTGAGTTTGAGGGCCTCAACCTGAGCCGCGGAGGGCACGAACAGAAAGACTATGCGTTCGGCTTCGCCGCCGGGTTTGGTTCCCACGTCTCGATGTACCTGGCCCGCGCCATGTGCCGAGGTTCCAAGAGGATCAGCGATGAGGCCCAGAACCGGCGATGGCTCTCGGAAGTCACGGGGCTCGAGAACCCTCAGACCCTGGTCTCGCACCGAACCCTGCGCGTCCAGGACGGGAATGCCACAGCACCGGCCGTCAAAGCGCCGGAGCGGGAAGTCGAGGTGAAGCGGGCCGCGGAGACTCCAGTCGCACCCGTTAGGGTTGCAGCCAGTGCGCCGGTGGCGGCGCCGAGGCAGAATCAAGCCTTGGAAGACATCGTGGCCGGACTCTCCACAGTCCGGCAGCCGGACTCAGGAGAGTCCGGGCCGGATAGAAGCCCAGCTCCCACCGTTGATCACAGCGCGCGACCAAGACAAATCGATGTCCAGGAGATGGTTCTGACCCTGTTCGAAGAAAAGACGGGTTACGAACGGGAACTACTGGAGCTGGACCTCGACCTCGAGGCAGATCTCGGCATCGACACGATCAAGCAGGCCCAGATTTTTGCCTCGATCCGCGACAAGTACGGCCTGGAACGGGAGGAGGGAGTTCAGCTTAAGGACTTCCCCACCCTGCGCCACATCATCGGGTACATTTCCAAGCGAGTCGCGGAGAACCCCGGGATGCTGGGAGAATTGCGGCCTCCCACCACGCCACCCGCTCCCAAGCAAGATCAAGCTTCGGGAGACATTCTGCCCGGACTCTCCCGAGTCCGGCAGCCG
>RPQK01000321.1 GCA_003819755.1 Acidobacteriota bacterium
CATTCGGTATCGCCTACACTTACTCGAGCTCTTACGACAACGCCTCGGATCGGCGCTACCGCCTCTTCAATCCGTTGGACGATCGGCTCGACTGGGGTCCGTCAAACTTTGACACCCCGCATGTTCTGGTCATCAACTCGATCTACGAACTGCCTTTCTGGCGCGAGCCCGGCGGGCTGCGTAACGCCCTTCTTGGCGGGTGGACGCTCAGCGGTGTTTATCAGTACCAGAGCGGCAATCCGTTCCACATCGGGACCGGCGAGGACTTCGCGGGAATCGGCAGCGGCAACGAAACGCAGCTGTGGAATCTTGCAGAGGACATCGAGTTGTCGAGGGGCGACCGGCAGTTCTCGCAAGGCGCGAGTGACCAGAACTTCTACTTCCGCACCACGACTTCAAGCGGGACGCCGATCGCGACAACGCCAACACCGGGCACGTTCGCCGGACAGACGCGGAACTCCGCCGGCTACCATCCGGCCAGCCACAACATGAGCATGGCTGTCTTCAAGGCTTTTGCGATTGCCGAGTCGCACCGAATCGAGTTCCGTTCTGAGTTCTTCAACCTGCCGAACCATCCAAACTGGAGTAACGTCGATACGAGTCCGCGCGCGAGTACATTCGGCAAGGTGACCGGCAAAACCGGCCAGCGGGAAATTCAGCTGAGCCTGCGCTACAGCTTCTAACTGCTGGAAACCTCGTGTCCGCCGGGTTCTCCGAGCCCGGTGGACATCGCAACGTAGGGTGGGTTTCGAAGCGCGACAGCGCTGAAACCCACGGGCCTCAAGAACCGAGCATCGGTCTCCGTGGGTTTCAGCGCTGTCGCGCTTCGAAACCCACCCTACGTTGCCAACACGTTTCCCCTTAGGGGCGAAAGCCGTCCCCCCTCGCCAGAATCGGTGTAAGATCAATCCAGGAAGCAAATCGCATGTCCCGTTTCGCTTGCACACTTCTGCTCCTTTTTCCGGTCACGGGTGCGGTTCTTCCGCAGGAAGAGCCTCGCGATCGGACACCCAAAGTCACCGGCGGTGGAATCACGGTCCTGATTGATGCCGTCGTCCTGGATGGCAGCAACCGCATCGACAAAACGCTGCAGGTGGAAGATTTCGAGATTGTGGAAGACGGTGTTCAGCAGGCGATCGACAGCTGCCGTTTGATGGTTGTCGGGACCGGAAGCAGCGTGACCGGCGACCGTCCCAACGAGCGGCCACAAGGCGCCGGACTGGAGGCACGGGGCTCCGGCCAGGCACCCGCCGAGCTGCTTCACGCCACACCGCGACGGCTAATGGTTCTGTTGCTCGATTACACCACGGCCGATGTAACCGGTCAGAATCTGATCGACCGCGCCTGCCAGAAGTTTATTGATTCGGACCTGTCGGAAAATGATTTGGTTGCCGTGTTCTCGCTCGGCCCGGGATTCAAGCTTCTGGCCGACTTTACCAGCGACAAACAGAAGCTGAAACAGGCGATCGCGAGGCGTCGCCTGGCCGGAGTTTCGATTGGCCGGGCGGATGCCAAGACCCTGAAGAACCTTCTCTTTGATCCCGGGTTCGGCGCGGCCCAAGCACCTCCCCCTTCACGCGCCTCCGCCGCACTGAGCGGCGCCGCTGACGATGATTCAGGCCATCAACTTCTCCGTCTTATGGGCTCAGGCACTTTTACGGCAAGGGGATCTGTCGAGTACGGCGGCATGCACCTGCAAAGATTGATCAATTCTTACCTGCTCATGCTGAATCACAGCCAGGTGAGACAAGCGCATGAGCACCTCGCCGCCCTGAGGGCAATCTGTGACGGACTTGTGAACCTGGAGGGCAGGAAAGGGATCGTGTTCTTTACTCGAGGCTTTGTTATCGACTCGATGACCGAGGGTGTCCTGCACCAGACAATCGCCACGGCCAATCGCTCCGGAGTAGCCATTTACCCGATTGATCCACAAGGTCTAGAGACACGGGGTACCTCCAGTTCACTGGTTCCACGGGGCGAGTTGGACTATATCGGATCGGCGCACCAGGGAGCAGACGCGCGCGGCGGGCAGTCGGTCTTTGAACGGGCGCGGACTGCCGGTACCGATATCTATGACTCGTTGCTCCGTTACTTAGGCGCAGAAACCGGCGGCTTTGCCGTTCGCAACACCAATGACCTGTATTCGGGCCTGGCCCGTGTCGGTGACGAGATGTCGGCGTACTACCTGCTCACCTATCGTCCCAGGCGGCAAGACCACGACGGGCTTTTCCACCAAGTGAGCGTCCGCGTCCGAAAGCCGGGGCTCCAGATCCGACACCGTCCTGGATACGTCGCGGCACCGGCAGGCTACGAGACGCTGACAAGCGACGAGATTCGGTTGATCCAGGCCGCACAGCGAAGTTCCGGCCCCGCCTGGCCGGTCTACCTCAAGGCCGACGTTTTCCACCCGCTCAATCTTGGGCCAAACGTGCTTCTTACTGCGGATGTCCCGTCCTCTCAGATCCTGTTCCTGCCCGGGGAAAGGGAAAAAAAGAAAACTAACCAGGCGAGTCTCTACCTGGTGGGCCTGCTTCGAGACGAAACCGGCAGCGTGCTTCAGCGCTTCGGAGAGCCGGTCAACTTTCACTTCGATGAGAAGCAGTTCAATCAGATCAGGAATGGCCGGCTAAGTTTCACTTACGAGTTTTCCCTTTTGCCTGGACTTTACTCTTTCGTCCTCTACGCGCAAGACCGCAACGCTTCCCAGAACCATGCTGTGGTGGAAAGCTCGATTCTTCTCGAACCCTATTCTGAGGAACTGCGGCTCAGCTCCGTTGTGATCGGTACCCACGCCCAGCGAACGCGTGAAGCCCAGCTGCAGGCAACCGGAGGAATCAAGCTGAGCCCGTCGGCCGAACTGCGGTTTCGACAGGCGGAAAAGGCGGTTCTCTATTTCCGAGTCTACAATTCCCAGCTGGACAGCCAGGGTTTTTCAGACCTGGACGTCACGGTCACGCTAAACCGAGCCGGGTCGAAATATGCCCTGCCGGTTCGCCCCGTCCGTATCGCCGAAAGGCCGACCGACAACGGTCTCCCCGTCATGCGGTATCTGGAATTGACCTCAGTGCCGCCCGGAGCCTATTTCGTGGACGTCGAGGCACGAGACAACCTGAGCCATGACACGGCTCGCGGCCGAGCAAGGATCACCGTGGTCGCGGCTCAGTAGCCCGTGGAGGGACAGCGGACCACAACGGACGGGCACGGACTCACACGGACAAGCCCAAATGACATGGCATGCCTGTCCGTGTCAGTCCGTGTTCGTCCGTGGTGGTCCGCTGTCCGCGTCGGGCGCGGCAACCGGTCACTTCCACCGCGTCAGGATCGTCTCTCGTTGGAAAACGCGGATCGCGAGAAAAAGGACGAGTATGTCCGCGGCGAGCGCCACCGCCGCCCCGGCGAGGACCAGCGGCACGGTTAAAAACGCTTTTCCCATCAAGACCATGAGGCTGATCAAGATGAGCGGCATCACAAACACGCTGCTGATCTGTTGAGCAGTTCGAGGGTCGTTCACCCGCGAAGAGACCAAGACACCGAGCATTACCGAAAACAGCGCCAGGAGGGGACTGAACAGCAACATGCCGATGATCCACACGTCGCGCACTGCATAGCCGAGCACGGCCGGGGGAGCAATCAGCGCGACGCCCCCAAGAACAATAGAGAAGGCCATCCAGTTAATCACGACGGCCGGCGCCGCGGCCGCAAAACCTTTTGCCAAAAGGAGCTCTCCCGTTGATACCGGGGAGGCAAGCAGGGGCTCCAGGGTGCGCGTTTCCTTTTCTCCAATAATCGAATGTGCTGCGATGTAAACCGGAAGCGTGATGGGGATGAGCAGCAAGTAAAAGAAGAATTGCTCGTTCATCGCAATGATCAGGGCCTCATGGCGCGGCAAGTGCGAGAGGTTCGGAGGAACAGGCATATTAACCGATTTCAGGTCCTGACCACTCTGTCCCGCCCAGACAAAGCCGTAGTCGGTGCCGAGCACCATCAGCACGATTACCGCGGGGATGAGCGCCATCATCCAGACGATTCCCCGGTTGCGCGCCGTCTCGGCCCATTCCTTTTGAATAACGGCCCAAACGCGGTGCGGTCGCATCTTCACGCTTTAGCCTCCTGCCTGACGTCCTGATCCTGCTGCCCCATCACGTCGAAATAAACCGATTCGAGAGGGACCGAGAGCTCCTCGAGGTATCGCACGCCGGCGCCCGCGGTCACCAGGACGCGGACCAGGGTGGGATTGTTGGTAGCGGGGTCCTCCAGGCGGACGATCAAGGCTCCGTCTGAAGCCTCGACCTGCTTCACAAAAGGAAGACCTCGCAGGAGGTTCGCGTATTCCGGTGCCAACTTCTCCAGCCGGACGCGAACCGCCGAACCATACAACTGGCGCCGCAGCCGGGCCGGACTGTCGATACAAAGGAACTTCTGCTTGATCACCCCGATGCGGTCGCACAGCCGGTCCGCTTCGTCCAGGTTGTGGGTGCACAGAACGATCGTGCGGCCTCGACCCCGGAGCTCCTCGATGAAATCTCGAACCACGCGAGCCGCCTCCGGATCCAGGCTGGCCGTCGGCTCGTCCAGGAAGACCAGGGGCGGCTCGTGAAGCAGCGCACGGGCGATGGCCAGCTTCTGCCGCATCCCCTTGGAGAAGCTCCCGGCCAGTTGATAGCGGGCGTCCCACAGCCCAAGCATACGCAGGTACTTGTCGACCTGCCCCGCTATGTCTCTTACGCCGTAGAGCTTCGCAAAAAACGAGAGGTTGGTGACCGCGTCAAGTTTCCGGTACAGGCCGGGACTCTCAGTCAGAACGCCGACACTGGCCCGGATCGAATCGTTGTCCGGCCCCAGTTCGAAACCGTTGATCCAAGCCCGTCCTGCGGTCGGCGAAATGAGAGCGCAGAGCATGCGGACCATGGTCGTCTTGCCCGCACCATTTGGCCCCAGCAGCCCAAAGACCTCGCCCGCCTGGACCTCCAGATGAATGGCGTCCACGGCCAGCGTTTCATGACTGCCTTTGCCGAAGGCCGGGAACCGTTTCGTCAATCCCTCGACGCGTAATATCGAGCACATTTTGGGGCGCGTACCTATTCTTTTGCCACCACGAAGTCCCCGGCCCGCTCACCAGGGCGGACCACCCACCCGGGATTCAGCTTCAAGGTCCAGCCGTTTCCCCTCAGGTGATCCGGGGCTGCCCCCTGGAGCGAAACCGAGGCAGTACGGGAAACGAGGTCCTCAAGGATAGCCCCGTCTTTTACAGTCAGCGTCCCCCATTCGGCCTGCAGCTCGCGCGTGGTGTAGACCGTTTGCTTGTCCGAGAAAGGGAAAACAGCCCGAGGGTCAAAAGTGCCCGCCGTCACGCTCTTCAAGTCGACGATCAGAATGGGGCCGTCAATCAGAGATGTACGCCAGGCGGCTAGTTGCTCAACACGCCTTTCTTCCCTCGCGTGTTCGGCTTTCCGCAGTGCGGCCCCGCCGTAAGGTTCAGCCAGGCGCTCGGCGTCTTTCACAGGCCGGGCTTCCGCTCCAACAGCCTGCCCGAGCGAGACCCCCAGGTCGGTCTTGGCGGTGACGCTCTTCCTCCAGTCCTTCGCGGCCTCATCCAGGAGAAAACCGTAAAGTGGACCGGTGATGTAGGCAAACGACCGCACGAACCCTGTGGCTTTCCCGCGTCTGGCCGTAATCGCTTCGACCAGCTTTGCGGAAGAGAAGCCGGCCAGGCGGCGGCCGGAATACTCGGCAAGTCCCTCGAAGATCTCCAGTGCGCCCTCGTTTTCAGCCGCGCCTGGAAAGAACGCCCGCCGGGCCGCCCGAAACGTCAGGGCGTCGGAAACTGCGTCTCGACGGGCCTGTCCTTTGCTCGAAAGCGCTTTTTGGAGCGCGTTCCATTCCATCTGCAGCCAGAAACGAGCCTCCCCAGTGTCAAGGTGGCTGTTGATCTGTGCCGACGGTGTCAAACCAAGCTGCGGTTGGATCCGGTGGAAAGCCTCGTGCGCGAGGAGCGCAAGCCGTTCATCGGTCTCGCTGCTGATTGACCACCACATGATCATGGTCCAGCGTTTTCCGCCCCACTCTACGGCCGTGTTCGCAATCATAACCTCGGGAGGAAGCTCGCCGGCGAAGACGCCGGCTTTTGACTTGAGCTCGCCTTCTGCATCAGCCTCGTTACCGGCAGCCATGCGGTTTACGGGATCGACGAAGACCATGGGGCCACAAAAGGAGACGCCCCATAGCTTGCCCCCGTCCTCTTTGCACAGCTGATCGAATTCCCGGAAGTACTGAGCAGCCTTCTCGAGCTCGATGCTCACATCGGCGGCATTGGCAGGCCCTATCAAGGAAAACCCAAGGAAGGCGAACAGGACAAACACGGCGCGCATGACTGAAACGTCCTCCATTCACCAATTACGCTGCTTACACGTAAAAAGTCTTACCCGGTTCGATCAACCGCGCAACTCTTGGGTGATTCCGGCTTTCTTCGACGTTACTGTCCCGGGCACTTAAGGCGGCGCATCGGGAATTCGACTGTTCGCTGCTGACCACCCGACGGGCCTTCGATCGAGGCCAGGAGTGAGCCATCTTCCCGAAGCCGATACCGAATTCGTTGCGGAAAGTCATGCTGACGGTTCTCGAAAACAGCGCTGCGTGCATCCGCATCGACCAGCTTGAACCGGGTCTCCGTTTGCCCCGACGGGAGAGCGATGTAGTAAACCGAGCCATCTGCTTCCCGGCTGATACGCAGAAACTCGAATTCGACGGCCTTGTCCCCCCGGATGGTCCGGCTCATTCCCATGATCAGATCAGCGGTTGGCTCCATCCAGTGCTCTGCTGTCACGCGTTCTCCCTGACGCATCTCCCAGCATCCGGCCAGCCAGCGGAAGTCGGCGAGAGAGGCCGAAGCGGCCGGTTGGCAAGCGAAACCGAGGGCGAGGGCAATGAGGAGTGCCAAGAGAGGAAACATGGGATCAGTATAGCGCGGACCGTAGGGACACAAGGGACACAAGGGACACAAGGGACAGAAGCGACGGCAAACTTTCTGTCACCACTCTCGCATTCCCTTGAGGATCGCTTCGCCGTTGCCACCACCCACGACCACCGGAAACCGGCACTCCCCGCATCTCCCACCTCAGTTCTTCGAACGGAATTTCGCTTGCTGACGCTGCTTGCCAGTGGTAGGCTTCGGCCATGTATCGGTAGATTTAGCCTTCATTTGTTTGGAAGGAGGATGCCATGCTTCGGTACGGCGCGTTATTGATTCTTTCGCTCTTCTCTTGGCAGTTTTCACTTGCCCAAGCAAACGCAACTCAGTCAAGCCCGACGTACGAGCAAGAGTACGCTTTGTACGAGAAGGCCAACGCAGCGACCGACTCAGGTCAGAAAAAGGCGTTGCTGCTCGAGTTCGTGAAGACGTACAAGAAATCGGATCTCGATTCTCACATTTCCTCGCTTTACGCTCAGTTTTACACCGGTCCCAGGCAACGCGGTGAATGGCAAACCCTGGCGAACCTGGCTGAGGAGTTCATCCGTTACCGGCCGGCTGACGTCTACGCCATGGCTGCTGCCACTGAGGCGTATCAAAAGCTCAACAGCCCGCAGAAGCTGGTTGAGTTCGGTACCCGTCTGTACAGTCAAAGCCCGAACGGCGCAACCGCCTACTTCGTCGCCAAGGCTTATGAGTCGATGAAGGATCGATTGAACTATTCGAAGTGGGCGGAAAAGACCCTGCAGCATGACCCCGGCAACGTTGAAATGCTGGTCGCCTGCATCTCGGCTGCGTGGGGAGTTCAAGATCTGGCCAGGGCGGCAGGATACGCCAACCGCGGATTGAAGGCCCTGGAAACGATGAAAACGCCCGCAGGACAGAGCGAAGCTGCGTGGAAAACCAACAGCGACCAGATTAAGGCGTACTGCCATCGAGCGCTGGGGGAGGAAGACTACGTCAAGAACGCGTATCCTGACTCTCAGAAGCACTTCCTGACCGCAGCCAAGCTTGATCCCAAGAACGACATGGCCCACTATCGCCTGGGCTTCCTTTATTGGCGGGCCGGGGCCGTCGACAAGGCGCTCGCCTCCTTCGCGCGGTCGACCGTCCTGTCGGGTCCTACTTCACAGGATGCTCGCAAGCAACTCAACGATCTGTACAAGCAGTCGTACCACAATCTGGTCGGCGTTCCCAAGTTGCTCCAAAGTGCAAAAGTTGAGCTTGGAGTGAAATGAATTGACGAATTAA
>RPQK01000322.1 GCA_003819755.1 Acidobacteriota bacterium
AACAAAAGGAAAGATTGGATTTAGTGGCTGGTTCGATTCTACCGCAGCGGCGGGTTAAAGAGAACCGTAGCGGGGGAGAAACGCCGGCGGAGGGGCCGGAGGTGAGGAGTGGAACTTGAGGGGAGCGCAGGAGCGGGTCCCGCGCTCCCAGGGGGGAACACTTCTAACGGGTGCTGACGGTGTGGGAACCGGAGTAGTCGGACCAGGACATCTCTTTCCCGGTTTCGACCGCCGATTTCACCTCCTTGCTTCTTGTCTTACTCATTTGCTCGTCCAAGCGGCGAACCTCCTGGGCGGTCTTCTTCGACCCCTTTATCTTCTGCTCCGTCAATCCTCGAGTCGTGGTCACGTGTTCAACCGGATTCTCGACCATATCCCAGGTCTCACCGCTTTGCCACGGGCCCTGTCCCTCGTTCCAGGGGCCTCGTACGCTCTCGCCGTTTGACATATTGAAGTACGTGTGGGTGAACCGCGGGTCTCCCTGCAGGATGCCGGGGGGGAAATTGGGCTCGATGGTGTCGAGCGCAGCGGTGAATTGCTGGAAGTGGGCAATCTCGCGCGTCATCAGGAATCGGAGGGACTCCTGAACCAGCGGATCTCCGGTGAACTGAAGGAGATACTCGTACACGATTTTCGCCCGCGACTCAGCGGCGATGTTCGACCGGAAATCAACCGTCAAGTCGCCGTTGGCGTTTATATAGGCGCCTGTCCACGGAGTGCCGACGCTGTCGGTCAAGGCCGGCCCCCCGCCGGTTAGAACCAGAAACTGCGGGCTTGTCATCGCTTCAGCAAACATGTCCTCTTTTTCGGCTTTGCCCTTCATCAGGCGGGAAAGATAGGTCCTTTCCGCAGCGTTCTTCAGCTCCCCGTTGATGCCGTCGAGAAGCATTGTGATTGTGGCGCCCACAATCTCCAGATGGCTCAGCTCTTCCGTCGCGATATCCATGAGAAGATCGTATTTGTCGGGATAAGGCTTGCGGGCAGCGAAGGCTTGAATGAAATACTGGATGGCGGCTTTCAGTTCCCCGTTACCGCCGCCGAATTGCTCGAGCAGAAGCCGGGCGAACCTCGGATCGGGCTCCGATACACGTGCGTTAAACTGCAGCTCTTTGACGTGATAAAACATCGGGCACCTCCTTGAGGTGGTTCAGCCAAGGGGCTGATCGTATTGGAGAGGATAACGACCCGGAAAACGCTTTCCGGGTGAGCTTCAAAAGAGCGACAGACCTGAAGAACAGGCAGGTGAAATCGGCTCGGTACAGTCTTGGGTCCAGGGTCGCTCTTGGGAAGTTTCCCTCATCTTATCCCAGTGCGTGCCCGCCTTCAATCACCGACTCTTTCTCGTCGGGCCGGGTGTCGTTTCTTCCGGCGGGCTGGTTCTGCATGCCCGTATGGTTTCCACCAGTCTGGCTGTCGGCCCACTCTTAGTCCGATAGTCAGCTGCCCCGGCTTCACGCATGGCTTCCTCGGAATCTTTTTCATCTAACATCGAGAGCCCGATGATTCGAATGTGGGGTAATTCGGAGTGTATTATCCTGGTCGCTTCAACACCGTTGAGCTTGGGCATGCTCACGTCCATGAGAACGACTTCGGGAGACATTCGGCGGGAGAGCTCGACTGCCGCGTGACCATCGGTGGCCTCACCGACAATCTCGATGTCCGGCTCTTGCCCGAGTACCAGAGCCAAACCTTCCCTGACAACCGGGTGGTCGTCGGCCAGAACCACGCGAATGGGTTTGCCCGGCTGGGCAGAAGCCGGCAGCAGCCGCCGCTCGGCTCGGTGTTGCGCGCGCGCCACAGCGGCACCCCCCTGTATCCCGGCATGTCGAAAAGGAACGCTCAGCACAATTCGGGTGCCTTGGCCGGGCGCACTGTTTATCTTCAAGGCACCGCCGAGCAGGCTGACGCGCTGCCGTATGCTGAACAGTCCAAACCCGCCTTCTTTTTCGAATGAACGTTTCAAACTCGCCGGCTCGAACCCCACTCCCTGGTCATTGATATCGGCCAGCAGATGCTCGCCGGTCTGGTGCACGACTACTTCGGCCTCAGACACCTGGCCGTGTTTGACGGCATTAAAGAGTAATTCTCGAACCGATTCGAAGACGAAAACGGTAATGTCGGCTGACAGGTCCGGAAAGCGGTCAGGTGCAACCAGCTTCACGTAGAAGGCATACCTGTCGCGCATCCAGTCGGCAAGCCATTCGAGCCCCGCGCGAAGGCCTTTTTCGTGAAGGACAGGCGGGTCCAACTCAGTCGTTAGCGAGCGGGAAGCCTTGATCGATTCGGTAAGCAACTGATCGATTTCTGCGACGGCATCGTGAATCAGCTTGTCCCCTTTACGTGCGAGCACCGCGACCCGCAGCTTGGCGCCGACCAAAAGCTGCTGCAGATGATCATGCAGAATCGTTGCCAGGCGCCTGCGTTCTCGTTGCTCGGTTAGCGTCAGTTCGGCGGTAAGCGTCCGCAGCTGTCTGGCCTTCACATTCAGCTGCTCATATGCGGCTTGAAGCTTCTCTTCGGCCTCCCGGCGCTGGTGGATCTCGTTCTGAAGAGCGCGCACCATCTTGGTCAACTCTGTTGTCCGCTCCTGAACCCGCTCCTCCAGGCTTTCATTCGCCTGTCGCAACGCCTGCTCTGCTTGCTTCTGCTCCGTACGGTCCACCACGAAAGCCAGCACTCGCTCTTCGTCGCCCGGGAGCATGATTCCGCTGACCAGGACCGGCACCCGGGTCCCATCTGCCCGGAAATACTCTTTCTCCATGGGCGCCGTGACGCGATGGGTGCGTAGCTGCTCCAAGGCAGTCTCGTCGACCGAACGGAACTCGCTTGGTGTCAATAAGTCCCACCGTAGTCGACCCTCGTTCAGGTCTCTGCGGGTGCACCCCAGCAGATTCAGGTAGTAATTGTTGGCCGCCCAGACACGGCCGGAAAAGTCGGCCATGACTACGCCCACGTTGTTGGCTACAAAAAGCCATTCGGCACTCTTAAGGTCTATGATGTGGTGCGCGGCCTCACCCAAACGCTGCTCTTGAGGAGTCCCATCTTGGACCTGAGCCATACTCCAACTCCGATCGGTTCGAAGAAGATTCGACCCGGCATTGTCTCTGATCGCAAGGTGTCGTTGGCTAAAAGACTATCACGCAGATGGGCGCGCTCCAAGAAGCATCAGAAGCAACGAACGGCCCCTGAGTCAGGGCTTCAGCCCCATGAAAGTATTGGGATGAACGGAAGCTCGTCCGGAAATTGCGGTTTGGGCGTGTTTGAAACCCTCCCCCTGATCGGGGCATAAGCGCTCACAAGAGAGTCTTTGCCCCCTACGCGGGCCAAGACTCTTATTTGAGGGCTCGTGCCCCGAACGGGTTCCGTGGCAAAGCTAAAGAGGAATTACTGGCCCCCAGTCCCCTTTTCCCCCGCAGCCTATTCACTTATCATTTGGAAACGAGGAAGGTATGCGACTTGTGGATCCGGCGAATAGAATCACCCGGGATGAGTTGAAACAGATGGCGAGCGCTATGTTCGGAGATCTGGTCAAGGCAGTGGTTGACCTCAGGCGCGAGCTCCTGGCGGTTGATGCGGAATTGCATTCCGATCAGGAAGCGTATCTTCTGGAAAACGGGTCGGAGCAACGCGATCTTTGGGGCATCAATCTTTACCCCGAGCTCCAGGATGAGGGGTTCGTCGAGTTCGATTCAATGATCAACCTTCGCCCGTCTCAAGGAAATCGCAGCCGTGGAATCGAGGATCCCGGGATTCGTGAGAAGATTCTGAAGATTGTCTATAGCCTGGTAAGGTGATCATGAATCATCAACACCGCGAGCTGGCGGCCGGACGCTGGAAAGAGCTGGTCTTTGTAGAGCAGATGGCCAACGTCGGAAGTGAGATCGAGCGGGCTCTCGCCTGGAGGTCAAAGGGGCGGCCGGACTATGGAATTCGGGCTTTTGAGAGAGCGCTGGAGCTCCTCGACCTGACGGTTTCCGACCCGAAAAATCGCTCTCGTCTTCGAGAGTTGTTGAGGGTGCGCGAGGCGCTGGCCGACTACTTCGTGTTCGAGAACTCCTACCACTCAAGCGACGAAGCCTGGCAACGCTATTTTCGCTTTTTCCTCTTGGCAGCTCGCGGGAACCGTTGACGACTCTCAGGCGCCCGATCGGGTCGCTACGTGCTTCTCGCCTCACGCTTCCGGCTTTCACACTGGTTGCCGAACCGCGCGAGAGGCCAGCATCACCTCTACCCCTTCCAAATAGCGATCGCAAAGGGATGCGGTTAGAATGGACGCTCTCGCTCCCGTCACTGGGGTCGATGGGCGGTGTGTTTTCGGCGCCGTCCAGATTCGCCCCGGACCTTGGGATCAGGTCTGGAGTGATCTACAGGGACGCCCAGAAACGATGGGTGATCGATCCGACGCATTTACGAGAGTACACACGGGATGACCAGCTGGTTCCCAAGTTCGCTTCTTGTGGTCTTGAAACTGTTTGCTCCGTCAAGACCTTGCACCGGTTTCCCGTTACAGACTACTTTCTTAAAAGGCTCGGCTACCCTCGGGATGTTTACCAGACTCATCGTATCTGGAAGGCACTTAGAAGAGTACGAGTCCCAATCATCGGCTACTACAATTGGGAGTTCGTGCTGAGAAAGCCGGGCAGCTGAACTGCGGTAGCTCCCGGCATCAGAGCCCCCTAAGCGGTTGCCAATCAGTCCAATCCCAAATTCTCTCGGGATGCTCGTCTACATTCGGATTGCTGTTCCATAAATGGGTCTCCCATGAAGTCGCTCCCCGAATGTGCACAAAAAGACTCCAAGAGGCGGTTAGGCAGAACAACACCAGAACGATCACCCTGGCGCGTCGGGACATCTCCCGGAAGGCGTCTTGGACAGGCACCAGAAGGACGATCAACAGCGGAGTGAGAAGAGCAAAGAAGCGAGGGCCGTATGAGTAGCCAGCCCACCAGTGGCGGAACATTGAAATGGAGATCCAGTGCAGGATTGCGCCGACCGCAAGACAGGTATACAGAGGCTGCCACTTCCTAAAGGCTAAATACATTCCGTAGACGGAGAACAAAGCAATCGGCGTGAAGACGAACAGTCCGCGATTCGGACTCAGGAGATTACCGATCAATGCCTCCCAGAGATGCTCTCCGGTCATGCCTCCGCCCCGGTAATACTCGGGAACCGGGATGCCGAAAGTAGTGTAGCAGTAGGCAAAGAAGATGAGTGAGGATAGTGCAAACAGTGAACAATAGGCCAAAAAGGACGTCCGGTGGCACCAGATGATATATGCGGTGATTGCCAGAGCCCAGATGGTCGAGTCTGGTCTCACGACGCATGCGAGGACCAGAACCGGAGCGACGAATGCCACAAGTCGTCCTTGGGCAGCGACGAGCAGGTACAGAGCCACACACAGAAGCAAAGAAGCTGCGTTGTGTGACCAGAGACCTCCTGCGTGGATCGACAACTGACTGGTGTAAAATGCAAAACAGGCGGACAAGAGAAGACCGACGAGACGTCGCCCACCGGTCAGGTGGAGAAGAACCAGGTACATGATGCCGGCGGCAAGGCCGGCAAGAAGCCTGCCCGTAAAAGCCGCTAGAAACAAGCTACGATCAGGCTCGGAGTCGTGATCGCCGGTAAAATTGCGGCCCAGAAAAACTAACGGCGCGGCAATCAGGGAAGTGCCAAAAGGGAAGACACTGTAAAAACCTCGTTCTGTCTGCTTGATTCTCCAGTCATGAGGCGGCACACCGAAGGTGTTTTTGTACTCCGACAGTTCCAGGTCATGGTCTCGTAGAAGGCTCTCACTGGTCGGTACATACCAGAAATTGTCGCCGACATTCGCGGTCTGGGGTATTGGAACCGCAAAATAGACAGCCGTGACAACAAGTCCAACCCCCGCCGCCCAGATCACGGGCCTGTCTCGATATCGCAACGCGAAAAGCAGGACAAGAGCCACGGCAAATGCCCAGATCAGCAACAGTGTCCACTGCGGCACTGAAAACTGAACCTCTTCCAGAAGGACGTTTTCGATCCTGATCGGCCGCTTATCAAGAAAGAACAGTCTGAATGAGACCGGCTCTTCCGGCGCATCTCCCGAGTCTATGGTGAACCGGTGGCTCCCCGTTTTTGGCCCCGCCGTCAGCTGGACCTCCCGTTCCACGTCGTCGTACTTCCCGCTTGCTCCCCAGAAGTCCAAATGGAGCTCAGGGTCCCCGCTTGCCTGAACGGTCACTCGGTAGCGGGTCTGCTTCCTCAGCATGATCGAAGTAGAGGCAACGGAGCAGCATTCGTTCTTCCCGTTGATGACGAGGTCACGCCCGACCCTGTGTACCGGCCCATCAAAAATGGAATCCAGCGTGACCAAAGGGGGTGTCTTGACGAATTGTCGCTCGTTATCCCAGGTAGAGAGCCATGCAAGGAACGCAATGAGGCACGTCAGGGTCGCCAGATCGCGAAGAATTAGAAGCCGAGACGATCGAGGCGCGACGCGGAGTATCCGCAGCGTTTTCTCTCTCAATGTCAGTGCCGGGGAGCGCTTAGGTGCCTCTGGAGGACTAGCCTGCCTATGCAGATCTTCGCCATGTTGCTTCAACGTCCGGCTTCTCTTCGATCGCTTTGCCATACACGTGTCTCTTCTCTTCCACTCCCTCTGACTGCCGCACCAGGACAAACCGTATTGAGGCGAGCCCGAGGACCTGTCTCGATGTCGAAATGGGATCATACCGCAAAGACGAGGAGGCGACACTGCCAAAACCGGGGAACTCCTCTTCAGTCTGCTTTCTCAGCTGCCAGCCGTCAGCGGGCCGACGTACTGCGCTGAACAGGGGTCCAAGATCCACGACCTCCTTAACAGACCCTTCAGAGCCGGGAACGTCAGGAGACTGTTGAAAAAGGGGCTTTAGGCCTGAAAGGCCGACACATATTAGCCCGGGGTGAAGCGTTTTGTGCGGAACCCCGGGGGCAGAAATTCGAGCCGAGCTGGCTAGCCCTGAAGGGGCGTAACAAACTGCAGGATTGACATTTGTCACGCCCTTTCAGGGCTGCTACATCTTCTGGGGACCTTACCCGCGGTTCCGCAAAAAACGCTTCACCCCGGGCTGATATGTGCCGGCCTTTCAGGCCCATGGCGACATGATTGAACTTCTTCCCAACACTCTCGCTACGCGCTCGGCTCTGAAAGCGTCCGGGCTTGCGTCAGAAGGACTCAGGGCCCCGTAGAAGACCCAGAACGAACCGTTGACTGACCTTCCATCGAGCACCTTGACCATCAGTTCCAGGTTCTCCGGCTCGAAGAAGTAGAAGTAGCCCGAGTCCCGTGTGACCTGGACCGCGGAGCCCCATCCCGATGCCCCGCCTGGTGTCTGCCACCTGACGCTCACATCGAATCTCGACCGTCCCTGGCCGGACCGGATCAGCGATGAGCGAACCCACCGGGGGTCCACGCCGGGCGAACCGACCGAGGTGGTCGTCCACGTCTGTCCCTCCGTCCAACGACTTGTGGATGGCCGCAATGCCTCCCGTATAGATGAGATTGCTCTTGAAGGGATCAAAGGCTATGGAATGGTTAGAGAGACTACTATTCCGAACCCAGGTAGCCCCGCCATCCCTGCTCTTGTATAGAGAGTCGTCGAGATCACGCCGCTGTGATCAGATCGCGAGCTGGAGGACAAGGGGACCGGGAGTCCTCCTTCAGAACTCACACTTCTTCGTCTCGGGGTTCCATTTTCCGTTCTTTGATTCACACAAAAGCTCAAGCGCCGAGTTGCCCGAGTCGGAGCCGGGATCGATGATGTTCAGTAGTCCGAATTCGCTCGCCAGATCTTCCCCACTTATTTGACCACCTGGATTTTCCCCACCTCCACTCATTCCAGCTTAGGCCTGGACGATCGTCCCGAGCGCATTTGGGGCGAGCTGGTTTCAGGCAACTACTTCGCGGTGCTCGGTGTGAAGCCGCAAGTCGGGCGCGTCTTCTCCCCCGACGAGTACGGCGACAAGCTGGGCGGCTACCCGGTTGTCGTCATTGGGGACGCGCTCTGGCGGCGGCTTTTCCACGCCGATCCGGGCGCGATCGGCAGAACGTTGCGCATAAACCCTGTCTGAAACGCTTCATGAAGAGGGCGGCCGGAAAGCCCCATGACGCAATAGCCGCCGTAAAAGGCGAATTGCACCAGCGAGCTCTCGAAATTGCTGATGAGCAGGATATTCTTGAACGC